>JAGAHX010000008.1 GCA_017626845.1 Bacillota bacterium | reverse complement strand
GATTGCTGCGCCTTCCGCGGTCTTGTGCAGGCGGTTTCCCAGGTTGGAAGCCCCGCGATCCGGGCCGTCGGAACGCCTGCCGGCAATCTGGTGACCGCAGCACCCGCCGCAGATTGTGCCGCCATGCTGCTGGCTCTCGGCGCAGACGCCGTGCTGCAGAGCACGGCCGGCACCCGCACCGTTCCTCTCACCGAATTCTATTATTCCCGCGGAAAGACAGAGCGCAGACCGGATGAGCTTCTTACGGAGATCCTTATCCCCGCCCTTGCACCCGGCGAAGGCACCGGGTATTTCCGTGTGGCGCGGCGCAAGGCTCAGGACATCGGCAAAGTCCTGGCCGGCTGCCGCATAAAGCTGGCGGACGGTGTAGTCTGCCAGGCAAGCATCTCCCTGGGGGCGGTCAACGCCTGCCCCGTGCGGGCCAAAAGCCTGGAGCAGGCAATTCTGGGCAAGTCCAAGGAAGATGCTGTCGAGATCTGCAGGCGCACCTTCCCTGCGGAAGCGGGCCTGCGGGAATCCTATTTCAAAGAATATAAAGAAGCGGTGGTCCCGGCTGTGGCAGCGAAAGCTGTTGTGCTGGCGCTGGAAGACGCTGCGGAAAGGAGCGCCAGATGATCCCGGTATCCTTTATCCTGAACGGAAAGCCGGTGCGCTGCGAAGTGCCGGCGGAAGAGACGCTGGTGGATACGATACGCAACCGCTTCCGCCTCACCGGCACGAAGAAAGGCTGCGGCACCGGGGACTGCGGGTCCTGTACGGTGCTGCTGGACGGCACGGCGGTGCGTTCCTGCACGCTGCTCACCGGCATGGTGGAGGGCAGAAGCGTAACGACCATCGAGGGCGTGGGCACCATGGACCATCTCCATCCCGTGCAGCAGGCCTTCGTGGACGTTAATGCCATTCAGTGCGGCTACTGCATCCCCGGCATGGTCCTGACGGCTATCGCGCTGCTGCGGGAGAACCCGGATCCGACGGAGGAGGAGATTCGCCTCGCGATCTCCGGTAATCTCTGCCGCTGCACCGGCTACCAGAAGATCGTGGAAGCCATTCAGCTGGCGGCGGAGCGCATGAGAACAACGGGAGAGGAGGCCGCGCGATGAAGGAAAAATACATCGGCACCCGGGCGATCCGGCCCGATACGCTGGCGAAGGTGACGGGCGCTGCCCGGTTCACTGCGGATCTTGCCATGCATCGCACAGACCTGCTCTACGCGAAGGCGCTGTATCCGCCCTACGCCCACGCGAAGATCCTTGCCATCGACACATCGGAGGCGGAGAAGGCTCCGGGCGTCGTCTGCGTCATGACGTACAAAGACCTGCCCGCGGCGTTCCGCAATGCCTACGGTGCGGATGAACCGGACAAACCCATCCTGGCGGAGGAAAAGGTCTGCTACGAGGGAGACGCCGTCGCGATACTGGCGGCGGAGACCTTAAAGCAGGCGGAGGACGCCATCCAGCTGGTGAAGGTGGAATACGAACCGCTGCCGGTCTACGAAGATCCTCTGGAAGTGCGGGAGATCCATCCGTCACCCATCCATAAAGATCACGTAGCCTCAGGCGACAGTCCTGTATCGCTTTCCGTAACGGTGAAAAACGGCGAGACGCAGCCCGCCTTCGACCAGGCGGACATCGTGGTGGACCACTGGTACGAGACGCCGACGGTGGACCACGCCTATCTGGAACCGGACGTCTGCATCGCGGAGCCCGACCCGATCCAGGGCGGCATCACCATCTGGAGCCCCCAGCATGCCATCCAGAACGCGAAGCAGGATCTGGGCGCCGTGTTCGGCCTGCCCCAGAGCAAGATCCGCATCATCAGTACCGTGGTGGGCGGCGGCTTCGGCGGCAAGGAGGACTCCACCTACGACGTTTCCACGGTAGCGGGTGTGCTGGCGCTCAAGACCGGCCGGCCCGTAACCTTTGAATTTA
Organism: Bacillota bacterium; assembly: GCA_017626845.1. Classification (GTDB taxonomy): domain Bacteria; phylum Bacillota; class Clostridia; order Peptostreptococcales; family Anaerovoracaceae; genus RUG11894. Next base: position 22,038 of record JAGAHX010000008.1, on the reverse strand, counting down.
CGAGAGAAGAGGTGTTCCGCAACACCGGAAAGCGCCACGCGGAGAAGATCCATCACCGGCTGGCGGCGGACAAGGAAGGCAATCTGCTTGGCATCGACGTGTACGCGGCGATCGACAAGGGCGCGTACCGCTCCGTGGATATTTTGCCCTACCGCGCCAGCTACTACGCCGGCGGACCGTATAAGATCCCGGTGTCGCTGGCGAAGGCGGAATCCATCTTTACGAACCATCCCTACGGCTGCGCGTTCCGGGGCCTCGGCGTGCCCCAGGCGAACTTCGCCATGGAGAGTCAGATGGACTATCTGGCGGATACGCTGGGCGTTGACCCGCTGCAGCTGCGGCTGCAGAACATCGCCCGGGCGGGTGACCGCCTCCATATGGGGCAGGTGATGCTCGAGGAGCGGGGCCTGGGCCTGGAAGAATGCCTGCGCAAGGCGGCGGAGGCCATCGACTGGGACCACAGAACGGCGACTCACTTTTACGAGAACCAAGGGCCCGTGAAAAAAGGCAAAGGCATCGCCGGCTTCCTGTACGGCATCGGCACCGGCTCTTCTCCGGACGGCGCGCACTGCCTGGTCCAGGCGCAAAAAGACGGTTCCTTTAATGTGCAGGTCTCCCAGAGCGAGCTGGGACAGGGCTTGCTGGTGGCCATGGCGCAGATCGCGGCGGATGGTCTCGGGGTACCCATCGACAAGATCCAGGTGGACTTCGCGGACAGCGCAGCTTCGGTGTTCGCAGGACCTACCACGTCCTCCCGTTCCACGATGTACGTGGGCAACGCGGTGCTGGACGCCTGCCGGAAAATGCGGGAACGCTTTCTGGGCTATGCGGCACAGATGATGGAGATCGGTGTGGACAACCTGGATATCGAGGACGGCAACGTGGTCGTGAAGGGTAAGCCGAAGCAGTTTTTGCCGCTGTCTGCGGTCATCGCCGGCGCCTATACGGCGCAGATCCCGCTGGCGGCGATCGGCAGCTGGTATCCGCCCCGGGTCTATTTTAACGAGACCTTTACGAACGACCAGATGCACACCTACACCTTCGGCGCCTGCGCGGTGGAGTTGTCTATCGATACGCGGACGGGCCTGATCGACGTGGAAAAGTGCGTGCTGGCCTGCGATGTCGGCAAGGCTATCAATCCCAGCACCGTGGAAGGGCAGATGCAGGGCGGTCTCGCCCAGGGCATCGGCTGGTCGCTGATGGAAGAGCATTTCTTCGACCACGGCCGCATGAAGAATGCGACGTACCACGATTATCTGATCCCTACGTCCATGGATCTGCCCGATCTCGAGACCATCATCGTGGAACATCCGTCGGATCTGGGCCCCTGCGGCGCCAAAGGCATCGGCGAGCCGCCCCTCGTGGCGACAGCACCCGCGATCCGCAGCGCATTCCACGATGCGACGGGCCTCTTTGTGGATGAGATCCCCCTGACCCCGGTACGGGTGATGAAAGCGTTAAAAGATGCAGGACGTATTGAATAGAGCTTTGGAAAAGTTAAAAGCGGGGGAGCCCGTCCTTTTGGTGAGCATCCTCTCCAGCGACGGCTCTTCGCCCCGAGGCAGAGGCGCCATGATGTTGTGCAGTTCCGACGGACTGCTCTGCGGCAGCGTAGGCGGAGGAGCCCTGGAAGCCCGCTGTCTGGAACTGGCGGCAGCGGACCTGGCGGAGGGCGCCAGCTGCATCCGGGAATTCACCCTGGGCAGTGCTTCGGCGGAACTGCCCCAGATGCTGTGCGGCGGAAAAGTAACGCTCGCGTTTATCTGTCTGTCCGAAGATCCGGCAAGGTGGACAGCGCATCTGGAAGAGGCCTGCAAGGCGCTGGCGGCAGGGCAGGATGCGCAGCTGGATCTGGGCGAAGAGGCGGGTCTTCTGACGATCCCGGCGCTGCTGCGTGTCTATGTGTTCGGCGGGGGACACTGCGCCTTTGCGCTGGTGCCGATCCTGGCTCGGACCGGCTTTCGCGTCACGGTCATCGACGACCGGAGCGCGTATGCGGATGCCGCACGTTTTCCTGGTGCGGAAGAAGTGCTCTGCGAAGATTACGGCGAGGCTGCGGCACAGCTGCCCATCGGTGAAAAGGATTATATCGTCGTGATGACCAGCGGCCACGAGCACGACTTCGAAGTGCTGGAGCAGGTGCTGCGCAAGGATTTTGCCTACCTGGGCTGCATGGGCTCCCGGGCGAAGGCGGCCGCGCTTCGGACCAAACTGCTGGCGGCAGGTTTTTCGGATGCGGACGTTGATCGGATCAAGACCCCCATCGGGCTTTCCATCGGTTCCGAGACGCCGGAAGAGATCGCCGTAAGCATCGCCGCGGAACTGATCGCGGTCCGTGCTGCAAAGCGGAAAGAGGCGGGACTATGATGATCTGCATCACCGGAGCAGGAGGCAAGACGTCGCTGCTGTATGCGCTGGCGGAGCAGGCGCATGTGCAGGGGAAGTCCGTTGCCGTCTCTACCACGACGCACATCCGGCAGCCGGAGAGGGCCTATCCCTTCCCCGTGCTGGGCACGCCCTGTGAAGACGGAAAGTTTTCCTCGCTGCCTGCAGAAGAACTGGCGGACTGGAACCACCGGGTGGATGTTCTTTTATTGGAGGCAGACGGTGCCAAACAGATGCCGCTGAAGGTGCCGGCGGCGCATGAACCCGTGATCCCTGCGGACTGCCGCCGGGTGATCGGCGTGATGGGCATGGACGCCCTGGGACAACCGCTGCAGGAGGTGTGCTTTCGTCTGGAGCAGGCGGAAGCGCTTTTGCGATGCGGTCCGGAGCACATCGTTTCCCTGGAGGATATGGCGAAGATCGCCTTGTCGAAGAACGGATTGGCGAAGGGCGCGGAAGGAAAGGAATATGCCGTGGTCCTGAATAAATGCGAAGGGGAACGGGCTAAGGAGGCCCGGAAACTGCGGGAACTGCTGCGGGCATACGGCATCGTGCACGTCGGCCTTACGGTCCATGGAAGGCTGGTTGCGGGAGAGGAGGCAGCTTATGCAGAACTTCTCCGGTAAGCTGGTGATCGTCCGCGGTGCGGGAGACCTGGCCACCGGCACGATCCATGCGCTGGTGCAGGCCGGCTATCCCGTCGTCGCGCTGGAAGTGCCGCAGCCATCCGCCATCCGCCGGGAAGTGAGCTTTTCCGAGGCGGTGTACGACGGCAGGAAGACGGTGGAAGGAATCACTGCGGTGCGGGCGGATTCCATCGCTGATGCGCTGAAGCTGGCAGCGGAAGGAACGCCTGCCGTCCTGGTGGATCCTGCTTGCCGCATCCTGGAGAGCATCCGTCCGGCCGTTCTGGTCGATGCGGTCCTTGCCAAGCGCAACCTAGGCACACGAAGGGACATGGCGCCCCTCACCATCGCGCTGGGACCCGGATTCGAAGCCGGCGTGGATGTAGATTATGTTGTAGAGACCATGCGGGGGTCGGAGCTTGGAAAGGTCATCGAAGCGGGCAGTGCGCTACCCAATACCGGCATTCCCGGATTTGTGGGCGGCTTCGCGGCGGAGCGTGTGATCCACGCACCGGCATCCGGTACCCTGCAGGCTGTCCGCAAGATCGGCGACCGCGTGGAAAAAGGGGAGACGATCGCGATGATCGGCGAGATTTTGGTAACCGCTTCTCTTACCGGCGTTCTTCGAGGGCTCATCCGGGACGGTTATCCCGTAAAGAAGGGTTTAAAAATAGCCGATATCGATCCCCGGCCAGACAGTTATCCGTTGTGTTTTCAGATATCGGATAAATCCAAAGCGATCGCTCAGAGCGTTCTGACGATAGTAAATACGGATATATAGATCGGAGTGCCGAGACTGCACTCCGATTGTATGTTATAATAATATATTAAATCTACACAGAAACGAGGAACGCATGTACCAAGCGCTATACCGCAGTTTCCGGCCCGAGACGTTTGATACGCTTCTGGGTCAGGAACACATCGAGAAGATACTGAAAAACCAGCTGGCGACCGGCACCACCGGGCATGCCTATCTGTTCTGCGGAACGAGAGGCACCGGCAAGACCACCACGGCGCGGCTGCTGGCCAAAGCCCTCAACTGCACGGCGGAACACGGCGAAAAGCCCTGCGGCGTCTGCGCCAACTGCCGCTCCATCGCGGAGGGCAGTTTTGTGGACGTCATGGAGATCGACGCGGCATCTAACCGCGGCGTCGACGACATCCGCGAGCTCCGGGAGACCGTCAATTTCCCTCCCATCCAGGGCAAATACAAGGTCTACATCATCGACGAGGCCCACATGCTGACGAAGGAGGCCGCTAACGCCTTCCTCAAGACGCTGGAGGAGCCGCCCGCCAACGTGGTCTTCATCCTGGCGACCACGGAGCCGGAGAAGCTGCCCGCCACCATCCTGTCCCGCTGCCTGCGGCTGGATTTCCGCCGCGTAAGTGAGGAGGTGCTGCAGAAGCGCTTCGCCGAGATCTGCCAGGAGATCGGCGTTGCGATCGATCCGGATGCCTTGGGGCTCATCTGCGCCAACGCCGACGGTTCCGTACGGGACGGCCTGTCCCTGCTGGACCGCTGCGTGTCCGCTTCGAGCCACGTCACCCGCGAAGACGTCTTAACGCTGTTGGGCATGGCCGGCGTGGAAACCTATCTGGAGATCACGGATCACGTGCTGGCCGGCCGCACCGGAGAAGCCCTCACGACGTTGGCGAGGGTGCTGGCGGAGGGCAAGGAAGTGACTCAGTTCGCCAGAGACTGGGTGGAGCATTTCCGCGATCTGATGATCATCCAATTTACCGAGAAGCCGGAAAACGTGCTGAACCTGTCCCTGGAGAACATCGAAAGGCTCCGAAAACAGGCATCCGGCGTCCGCATAGAGACCATCAAGAACTGCATCACAAGACTGTCCGCCGCGCTGGCCGACGCCAAGTGGTCGCCCCGTCCTCGGGTGCTGATCGAACTGGCCATCGTCCAGATGAGCACGGAAGCTCCAAAGCAGAACGCATAAACACGTAGGAGGAACCCATGGGAAAAGGAATGAAGGCCGGCAAGAAGCCCGGCGTTAAGAAGAACAATCAGATGGCGCAGATGCAGCAGATCCAGGCCATGCAGAGACGCATGGAGGATGCGCAGTCCGCGATCGAGGTAATGGAGACCGAGGCTTCCGCAGGCGGCGGCGCCGTTACCGTCAAGGTGAACGGCAAGCACGAGCTGGTGGCGGTCACGCTGAAGCCCGAGATCGTGGATCCGGACGATATCGAAATGCTCCAGGACCTCATCGTGGCGGCAGCCAACGAAGCCATGCGCCAGATCGACGAGATCTCCCAGCAGGAGATGTCCAAAGTCACCGGCAGCCTGGGACTGCCCGCCGGACTGTTCTAAAGCAAGGAAATCATGAAGTATTACGCAAAGCCGCTTTCGAAACTGATCGCGGAACTGAATAAGCTGCCCGGCATCGGCGGCAAGAGCGCCCAGAGACTGGCATTCCACATCCTGTCGCTGTCCGACGAAGAGGCGAAGCAGCTGGCGGACACCATCGTGGAGGCCAAGACGAAGATGCATTACTGCTCCGTCTGCGGCAACCTGACGGACGTGGATCCCTGTCCCATCTGTGCGGACACTTCCCGCGACACCCACACGGTCTGCGTCGTGGAGAGCCCCCGGGACGTCTCCGCCATGGAGCGCATCCGGGAGTACAACGGGCTGTATCACGTGCTGCACGGGGCGATCTCTCCGATGGACGGCATCGGCCCGGAGGACATCAATCTGAAATCCCTCATCGTGCGGCTGCAGGAGAACGACATCAACGAGGTCATCCTGGCGACGAACCCCAACATCGAAGGGGAGGCGACCGCCATGTATATCGCGCGGCTCATCAAGCCCGCCGGCATCAAGGTGACCCGCATCGCCCACGGCATCCCCGTGGGAGGCGACCTGGAGTACGCGGACGAGGTGACCCTCTCCAAAGCCATGGAGGGCCGCAGAGAACTGTAGGAGGCGAATTTTCATGAAAACGCTCATCAAAGGGGGCCGCATTCTCGACCCTGCCCAGAACCTGGACGAACAGGCGAATCTGCTGATCGAGGATGGACATATCGTCTGCATCACGAAGGAAGAACCGGCTGCGGACCGGGTGATCGATGCGAAGGGGCACATGGTCGCCCCCGGATTTATCGACATCCACATGCACGAAGATCCCTTCGAAGACGGCGAACTCCGCCAGGACATCTCGAAGTCCATGCTGCTGATGGGGGTCACCACCGCCATGGGCGGCAACTGCGGCGACAACTACGCAGATCCCCGCACTTATCTCGACTATATCGACGCACACGGCAACTGCATGAACCTGGGGCTGTTCGTGGGCCATACCTGGACCCGGGAGATCTGCGGCGGCACGGACAAATACGCGCCGGTGGATGATGCGACCATAGACCGCATGGAAGCCCTGGCGAAGGACTGCCTCGATAAGGGCTGCATGGGTGTATCGTTCGGCGTCAAGTATGTGCCCGGCACCCGCATGGAAGAGATGACCCGGCTGGCAGCGCTGTGCACGCCGTCCGGACGGCTGGTGACCAGCCACGTGAGAAACGACGTGAGCCGCGTGTTTGCGGCCGTGAAGGAGATGGACGACCTGGCGAAAGCCACGGGCTGCCGCGTGCAGATCTCCCACATCGGCAGCATGGGCGGCTACGGCCAGATGGCTCAGCTGTTGAAGGACGTGGAAGGGTACAAGGCCGGGGGCACAGACATCCTGTGCGACTGCTATCCCTATACCGCCTTTTCCACGACGATCGGCGCCACCACCTACGATCCGGAGAACTACGCGGAATACAACGCGGACTACAGCGCCATCCTGATGAGCACCGGCAAGTACGCCGGGCAGCGCTGCACGAAAGAGATCTACGACTGGGAGAGAGCCAATGCCCCGGACGACATTACCGTCGGCTTCCTGATGACGGAGGAAGACGTGGACATGGCCCTGCGGCATCCGCTGGTGGTGCTGGGGAGCGACGGACTGCGGCATCATGAGCAGGGTCACCCCAGAGCGGCAGGCGCCTTCCCCCGCTTTATTGCAGAATACATCCGCACCGGCAAGGTCGGCTTAATGGAAGGCATCGCCAAGATGACCTGCATTTCCGCCGAGCGTCTGGGCCTTTTGAAGAAGGGCAATTTAAAGCCCGGCAGCGATGCGGACATCGTGATCTTCGACTACGAGAACATCCGCGATACCGCGACCTTCGAGGAACCCGCTTTGGTGCCGGAAGGCATCGACTACGTGTTGATCGGCGGCGAGGTTGCGGCGAAAGATGGACAGATCGTAAACTCTCACCTTGGGAAAGCGGTGCGCTACGAAGGATAAAGGAGCAAAGCCATGCTTACGAAAGAATACAGAGAAAGTCTGGTAAAGCAGCTGGACGCCATGCAGGGCGAAGTGGCTATGTACTACAAGAACATGGTCACCGGCGAGACCTTTGCTTACCACGAAAACGACGAGCTGCAGCCGGCATCGGTCATTAAGTTGCCGGTGTTCCTGCACTATCTGGAATTGGCTGCGGCAGGAAACGTTGACCCGAAAGAGGAGATCCTCTGCACGGATGCGGACCGGGTGGGCGGCTGCGGGGCGCTGCGGGCGTTCCACGGCGACCAGAAAGTGTCCATCGAGACCCTGTGGGAGCTGATGATCACTCTGTCCGACAACGCGGCGACCAATCTGCTGATCAACCACTTGGGCAAGGAAGAATTCCAGAAAGCTTTCCCGGAAATGGGCCTCGAAGTGACGAAGCTGCGCCGCATCATGTTCGATTCCGTCCTGGCAGCTCAGGGCATCGAAAACGGCATCTCCGTCTACGAGATGGGCATGCTGCTGGAGAAGGTGTATAAGCGGGAGTGGGTGGACGAAAAGACTTCCGCCTACGCCGAGGAGATCCTCGCGCGCCAGCAGATCAACCACAAGATCCCCGGCTACATCTCCGACTGGAACGTGCGCATCGCCCACAAGACCGGCGATGACGACGGCATTGCCAACGACGTAGGTATCGTGTTCGCAAAGCAGCCCTTCGTCGTCTGCTTCCTCTCGACGCATACGGTCGAGCGGGATTTCGAAGTGTTTATCCGCCAGACCGCCTGGGATCTGTTCAAGGACTGCGGCGGCGCACCGGAGGAATAACGTGAACTTTTTACTGAAGACGCCGGACCGGGTGGCTTTTACCCTCTTCGGCATCGACATCATGTGGTACGGCCTGCTGATCGGCATCGGTATGATCGTGGCCGTCGTCCTGGCCTACAAACGGGCGCCGAAGCACGGCTTAAACCCGGAACGGGTGCTGGATACGGTGCTCTGGGCGATCCCTGCCGGGGTCATCGGAGCGCGCCTTTATTATGTCGTTTTCCAATGGGATTACTATAAAGACAACCTAGCGAAGATCCTCAACATCCGGGAAGGGGGCCTTGCGATCCATGGCGGCATCCTTTTCGGCGTGGGGCTTGGAATGATCCTGCTGAAATGGGTCTGGAAGGAAGACGTTCTCGCGTACGTAGACCTCTGCATGCCCTCCATCGCCTTGGCCCAGGCCATCGGCCGCTGGGGCAACTACTTTAACCAGGAGGCCTACGGCGTGGAGACGGATCTTCCCTGGGGCATGCTGGTGAACGGCAAATTCGTGCATCCCACATTTCTGTACGAGTCCATCTGGTGCTGCCTGCTGGGGCTGTTCCTGATCTGGCTCGCAGACAGCGGGCGTCAGAAATTCAAGGGGCAGATCCTGTGCCTGTATCTGATGCTCTATTCCCTGGAGCGCTTCTTCGTGGAAGGCCTTCGCACCGACTCCCTGATGATCGGACCGCTGCGCCAGGCCCAGGTGATCAGCCTGTGTCTGTTCGCCGCAGGCGTCGTGCTATACCTGTACCTCAGAAAGCCTCGAGAAGGCCGCAATTCTTCGATTTAAGCGCTGTTAAACACCCGGAACGCAAAACGATATGAACGAACAGACGAAAGCCTATATCTTCGATTTTGACGGAACCCTGGTCGATACGGAAGGGTTCCATTTTGACGTCTATAAACGGCTGCTGAAAGACCGGTACGGCGTGGATCTGGACTGGCCTCACTGGCTGCACTACATCGGCCGCACGGACCCGGATTTCCACCGGATGATGGAAAAGGATTACGGCATTACGATCGATTCGCCAAGCGTTATGGCAGAGTACTTCGCCATCCTGCTGGCGGAGGAACCAGCCGCGGTGCAGCCTTATCCGTGGCTGCGGGGGCTGCTGGAAGAGGCGAAGGAGAAGGGGATCCTCTGCGGCGTGCTGTCGTCGGGGAACCGGGACGTCATCTGCGCCTGCTTAAAGGCGTGGGGCTTGGATGGATTCTTCGATGACCCGGCCATCATCAGCGTATCTGCCGGCATCTTTACCAAGCAGGACGTGTTTGCGGATCCTGCCAGGTATATTCCGGGGTTTGTCGGAACTTCAGCGGAGATCGCTTTGTTTGAGGATTCCATCCATACCATCGAGAAGGCTAGGGCCTGCGGCATCGGTTTTGTGACCGGGGTCACCCACGAGTACAATGCCGGGATCGAGGCCTGGTGCGATGCGGTGCGGGAAGGGTAGCGCATCGTTTATATGACAGCGGCAGGAATCAGCTCCAGTTCTTCTGCGAGCTGTTTTTTGCGTTACGGAAACGACGCAGCTGGTATTCAAATGTTGCTTGAGATGGTGAGGTTTAAAATCTTTGAAATTGCGAAATACGAGGCTTTTCGACAAAACTTTTTGGACTTTTCTTCAGACTATGTGTCCGTTGTATTGGACTCAAAAAATGCTAATATCTAAGTGCAAAAAGGAACTGAACCCGTTGCGGAGAAAGGAATTACGAAATGTCTTCTGATTTCAGCACCAGCATTAAGATCAAAGGAACCAGAGCAGAATGCCTCGCTTTTCTGCGCGTAATGAACACCTGCGTATTCGATCAGGGCAGACAGTACGATAAGACTCGCGACTGTTGGTATCTGGGCTACTATATGGATAATTCCGAAACGCCGGATGATGCCGAAAATGAAGAGATCCTGGATAGAATGTACAAAAACGGTGGAATCGATTTCGAGATGGACGGTCCCTGGGGCGTCTTCCCCGGCACATTGTTCGATGTTAACCTATTCGAGCGCATTGCCGACGCTGCGCCTTCCGCATCCTTCGAAGGCACGATGGCAGGCTGGGATCCCGGGGCAAGCTATTGCACGGAGGCTGAACTAAAGAATGGATTACTTAGGATGCGTCACGATCACAAAGAGCACTCCTGGGATGATGATGAAGAAGAGACCGATAGCCCGGAACGTAGCGCGGATGATTGGGATACGATCTATGACCCAATACAGCACAAATATCTGAAAGATGGCAGATAACTATAATTCTTTACGAATAATATGCAGCCTGCATACCGTTTTCTGAATAGACGTATAGTATAATCTAGATAAAGAAAGGAGATCGTCCCATGTCATTCAAACCCTGGCATCTTGCCGCAATGGAAGATTACGGCTATACCGACACCAACACCGGTCTGATCAACCGGGTCGCCCGGCATCTGGCAAAAAGCCCAAACGATACCATTGGAGCTGACGAGTTCCGCAGCGCCTGCATCGCCTGCAATGTAGATCCGGATTCGTTTACGGACAGCGATCTGGAGCAGTTACAGAGAAAATTGAATGAGATTACCTAGCCAATGAGGAGGACCCCCAATGAAAGCGAAGCCAAATTTCTTTGTAGATAACATAGGTGCTGCAGAATTTCGCAATGCCTACATCACCTGCAACGTGGACCCGGATTCGTTTACAGACAGTGATTTCAGGCAGCTGCAGAGAAAGCTGAATGAGATAACTTAACATCTCCTCGATCTTAGAATTTACTTTGACATAGTCCTTTTCTTTTAGTAAAATCTAAAGTAACACTTTAGATTTGCATAAGTTTTAAAGGATTCCTTATGTATTACGAACGAACCATAGAAGCGGCGGCCCGCAATATCAGCAAAACATTTCCTGTTCTCCTGGTAACGGGCCCCCGCCAGGTTGGAAAATCCACATTGCTTGAGCATATGGCCGAACCGGGCCGCAAGATAGTCTGTTTGGACAATCCCACACTTCGCGCATTGGCCAAATCGGATCCGGAGCTGTTTTTGCAGCGCTATGCCCCTCCGGTGCTGATTGATGAAGTTCAGTATGCACCGGAATTGTTCCCGTATATAAAGATCATCGTGGATAAGAGAAAACGGAACGGAGACTTTTGGCTTACTGGGTCTCAGATGTTTCACATGATGAAAAACGTTACAGAATCCCTGGCCGGCCGGGCAGGGATTTTGCCTATGCTGGGATTGTCTTCTGCTGAGATAAGCGCCAGACACCCGGGGCCTTTTATCGTAGATCCCGGACAGTTAAGCAACCGGATCTCCGAGGCTGACCCGATGACCGTTACAGAGGTCTTTGAGCGGATCTATAAAGGATCCATGCCAAGACTGTACGAGGTCGAAGATGTTAACCACGAGATCTATTTTGAGTCCTATTTGGATACCTATCTTACCCGGGACATCAGAGATCTCGAACAGGTTGCGAATGAGACCACATTCCTGAACTTCATCCGTATCGTGGCTGCAAGAACCGCTACAAACGTGAATTACGAAGCATTGGGACAGGAAACGGGTGTCTCGTCTCCTACAGCAAAAAAATGGCTTTCCATCCTTGTATCCTGTGGTATCGTAGTGTTGATCGAACCCTATTCGACCAACGCGTTAAAGCGGGTCATAAAGGCTCCGCGCATGTACTTTCTGGATACAGGGCTTTGTGCACATCTGCTGGGCTGGGGCAGTCCGCAGGTGTTGGAGGCAAGTGCAATGAGCGGCGCATTCTTTGAGACCTGGGTGGTCGGTGAAATCATAAAGAGCTACCTGAATGCAGGGAAACGCCCGCCGCTTTATTTCTATAGAGACAGCAATAAGAGGGAAATCGACCTGATCATACGCGGCGATGGGCGTTCTCACCCCGTAGAGATCAAAAAAAGCAGTGCCCCATCCAATGCGACGAAAAACTTTTCGGTTTTGGATGAATCCGAGGCCGGTACTGGGGCAGTGGTGTGTCTTGCTTCGGACCTGATCCCCATCGACCGTAAGAACTGGCTAGTACCGGCGTGGGGGATCTAAACCAGATTGATTATTCTAAAAACGATTCAGAAGAGGCGACATAAATGACTGAATACATCGAATATGTACAAAAAGGACCTCGCATTCTGGAAACTTCTCTGTCCGGATGTATTGGTCAGACGTTTCGAAAAGAGTATGCACAAAATATCATTTAGAAAGGAAACTCAACATGAAAGAAAAATCAAAAGCGATGATTCATTTTGAAAATGGCACCATTACTCAAAAGGAGATGGCAACTGCGCAGCAGTTTCTGAAAGAATATGAGTACAAGGAGCCTGGAAACTGTAATTGGATAAATTATCTAAAAACTGAGAAAAACAGCATTGTAATTGAGCCGGGTGCTATGTGTGGCTGGTCGGATTATGTTGAATTGTTTAAAGGCTTGTGTACATTATTATCGACGGAATACCCTGGCGCATATTTCTCTGGTGAATCCGATTATGTAAATTGGTCAGACGGATTTCACTATTTCATGGATTCAAAGTTTAATGAAAATGGATTGAGAATAAGAGAGTCTAAAATATGTTGTGATTATTGCGGCAGTCCGATATTTGGGGAAGACGTTATCTTTATGAAGAATGGAGACGAAGGCGTATTCGCTTTTTGTTCTGACAAATGTAAAAAATACTATTTAGAAGAGTGGGATGGAGATTGGGAAGAAGCAACATATGAGGATTATGAAGAAGCAAATAGCTTCTAAATACCAGATCGGCCAACAGATCAAACGATACAATTGTTGCAGAAGAGTTCCGCAGTACCAATATCACTTGCGAGGTGGATCATTAGCTGATAGACAGACATTGGGCTAGTTACAGAAAAACTAATGCGTCTTTGAAGGAAAATAATAATGTATCAAATACACTTAAGAGGAACAAAAAAGGCTGTATATCTTATCAGAAACAATGTTGTTGGATATGGGTATCCTGAAATACTGTACGAGGCAGGAACAGATGATCTATTTATCATGCATTGTGAATTAGAGACTAAATATGATGCAATTCCGAATCAACATCATTCGCCAGAGGAATGGAATGGGAATGTTGAGGATCTGTCAGCTATAAGTATGGATGATATTCTGTCCGGAAAATATAATATGAACTATTCTGATCATGAACTTGAAGTGCTCTCTGGAATGTTAGATGTTGAAATAGAGATGCTGAATGATCCGGATGACAAATGGTGGGAGGATGTTGATAGTGAGCCGGAATACCCGTTTTATGCGTTCGTCAAAGGCAGAATGACAAGAAACGAGGCATTGGATAGTGACGATCCGAATGTATTCTCGTTTTAACCGAAGATGCATCAATGCCTGTAATGCAGTGGAGGGGCATACGCTACCTTGGAATATATTAAAATTTGTTTTATCATCAGAAGCCGAAACGCATAGTACACTGTTGCATAATAGGGAACTTTTTTGTAATATTTAATCAAGAATAGTTCCCTATTGAGGCAAGCATATGGACAGACTGACAATTCAAGATCTTCTTCAGCAACGAGCTGATGCGATGGCACGGCTCAACTTGATGCCCTACGATGGAAGCCCGGAAGTGAAAGAGCAGAACGGTAACCGTTACCTCTATGTGCGCAAAAGAGTTGCCGGCAGACTTACGTCCACTTATGTGGATGTGTATTCAGATTCCCTTTATCAGCTTCTTCTGCGAAATGCCCGGGAGGCCCGTGAACTGCGTAAGCAGATTCGACATCTGGACAAGTCACTGGCTCAGTTGGGCTACCAAGAGGGCGAGTTGACCCCAGAAGTGCAGTTGAATCTCGATTTTGCCCGGGTCAACATGAAGTCGAGCATTTACGATCAGGCGGTGTTGGAAGGTGTTGCGACGACATTTCCACAGACGGAAGAGATTATCAATAACGGTATCGTAAACGGAGTAAAGGCATCTGACGTTCAAAAGATCCTCAATCTGAAGCGTGCCTGGGAATTCATATTGGATAAAGACGTTTTACAAAGCCCCTCGGACTATCATTTGCTTTGCCATGTCGCAAAGCTGATCAACGAGGGGTTTTATGCTGACGGCGGAAGGATCCGCAGCGTACCGGTCACGATTGGGGGAACCTCCTATGTTCCGTCGATCCCGTTGGAACCGGATATTATCGAAGCGCTTAACAACATCATCGAATCTCCGCGTGACCCGATCGATACCGCAGTCGAATTGTGTCTCTACTGCATGAAGACTCAGATCTTTAATGACGGAAACAAGCGCGCGGCGGTCATTTATGCGAACCATTGGCTGATATCGCACGCCGGCGGGTTGCTTGTGATTCCGGAGACTGAGGTGCCAGAGTTTAAGCAGCTATTAGTTGAATATTATGAAGGCAAGCATAAACCGGAAATAAAGGCGTTCCTAAAGAATAAATGTTGGAAAAAGAATTCATTTTAAGGAGAAAAATAAATGGCTGAATACATCGAATATGTACAAAAAGGGTCCCGCATTCTGGTAACTTCTCTGTCCGGATATATCGGACAAACATTCCGAAAAGAGTATGGTGACCGCTGGTGGAACGAAGTCTTGTATGCTTTACAAGAGCAAAGAGACTTGCCATATAACGGCGAGTATGGCGACTTGGTAGATTCCTTGGATTTGGCCAATTGTCTCAGACTGATCAACAGAAAATGGTTTGATGTTTTTGAATATTATAACCTGAACAAAAGCTGCAAGTTCTGGGCAAACGAACTGATGGGCGTACGTAATACGATCTCCCATCGCGGGCAGGGTGACCTAGATCAACCCTATGCAGAACGCGCACTGGATACGATGGCGCTTCTTTGTCAGGAGATCGATCCGGAAGGTGCTGCAGAGATCCGGGATTTGTATAAAAAAGTTCGTGCGAAGGCTGAAGGGGGAAAGGTCAGAGTTGTCGCTCCGTTTTCCGGTCTTGCGCAGCCTGCCTCCGAATCCGGCAGGGGACCGCTGACTGAAGACAGTCTGCTGCAGCTGGAGGACAGCGGAAAGATCCAGAAAACGACGCTGTCCCGGAAGATCACCTATGGTGGAAAAACCACGGTCTATCCGGTATATAAGATCCGGCTGGATGCCTTGTATTATAACGACCAGAACGATCGCATCGCTACGTGGATCAGTCGGTACGAAGCGGAAAACGGGGAGGGTTCGCTCAAGGGCTTGAACATGGATATCTACAATGGGGTCATCGAAGACTTTATCGTAGACAGCAATCCGGATGCGATCCGCAAGACACAAAAGAATATCGCCATGATCGGCCAGCGTGAGCCCGGCGTCGTTCTGGCGGACGGCCGCATCGTGGACGGCAACCGCAGGTTTACGTGCTTAAGACGCATTCAGCGGGAGACCGGCGAACCGCAGTGGTTCGAAGCTGCCATCATGGATGTGGATATCGACGTGGACCGCAAGCAGATCAAACTATTGGAACTGTCTATCCAGCACGGTGAGGAAAAGAAGGTCGATTACGATCTGATCGACTATGCGGTCGGGACATACCGGGATATTGTCCAGACGGGCCTTCTTACGGTCGACGAATATGCACAGAGTGCAAATGAGCCTGTCGCAGATGTGAAAAAGCGGATCGAAATTGCAGGGATCATCAGCGCATTTCTAAGATATATACAGCTGCCGGGGCAGTTCCACGTGGCCAGGGATTATCAGGTCTACAGTCTTTTTGAAGAAATGATGGCTCCATTAAAAAAGGTCGGTGAAGACGGCGAACAGGATCTAAAGCAACTTGTATTTGCCAATGCCATGATGAAGGCTGTCCCTGATCAGCGAAAATTTATCCGGGATATCAAAACGTTGGTCAGCAAGAACATGTATGTGGGTTACTTCGATGAACAGAAGGAACTCGGCCGCAGGCTGAGAGAGCGGTTCGATGGTGCAGAGATCCGTACGCAGCAGGATGTTCGCGACTTTGTGATCGCCAACCGGGATCTTGCTGACGAGATGCGGGAATCTCTGGAACGGGCGATCCTGAAAGCCAGCTCACAAAATTTGAAGACAAAACCGCTCGCAGTGGTATCGAAGTGCAACGAACAGTTACTTTCGATCGATTCGCGTATCTTTGCGAAGATGGAAGAAGAAGATAAGGAAACGCTTCGGGCAAATCTGGAAGAAATGTCGAAGATGATCGGAGTGTTCCTCGATAAACTGCAGTAAAGGTTAGAAAATGGATATTAAAACTATGTATCTGGAAGATCTGGGCTTATCCAACAGATCTCACAATGCGCTGTTTCGATGCGGTGTAAGGACTGCAGAAGATCTTTTGCAATACGACGAGGAGTCTCTGTATCAGATCCGCAGTCTGGGAAAGAAGAGTATAGAGGAGATCCTTACGAAGATCGAAGAGCTTAAAGATCTACAGGAAGGAAAGATCGAGGATGTTGTGGAGGATGACCCGGAAGATGCTGCGCTTCCTTCGACTGCGGTCGAATTGCTCCAAAAGCCTGCATTCTATGATGCATTGCAGCAGTTTGTGGGAGTGAATGACATTCCTGTCGAGCAGTTTCCTCTGACTCAAGCGAAAATCTCAGGTTTAAAAAAACTGGGTTATGGTTTTTTAAGCGACGTAATCCTTTTGCATGACAGAGATCTTCGTTACATTCCGGGTATGGGAGAAGGTACGATCCAAAAATTCCGTTCATTTATCCGGGAGTATCTCAATTCCCATGAGGCTCAATTGCTTGCCTTTTGCAGCGGAAACACCGGTGCTCTTTTGGATGATTCTGTCGTGCGGGAAAAACTACTCGGATCATATGCTGAGAAAGGCTTCGGCGGATTCAGTTTATCAGAGTTTTCAGATGCACTCGATTTGCCGGAATCCTTTGGCCCAGATAGACTAAAGTCTGTTATCGGAGGCCTTCTTGCGGATGGTTCTCTCGAATATGTGGACTATCGCTGCTACCGTAATTACGATCGTTTTGAGGATTATTTGCAACAGTATTCCGGATCAACGGAACGGGAAAGAGACTTTATCCGCAGAAAACTGGATGGGCAGACTTTAGAAGAAATCGGAACTGCGTATGGCCTTACCCGGGAACGTGTGCGTCAGGTAATTGCAAGAGAAATTGATAAGATTCGTGTGGATCATACACGTTCTACCGGTCAGCAATTCTTCGATGAAGAATATTATCTGTACTTGTATAAAAACTACTCTTTTGATAGAGATGCTTTATCGGAACCGCTTGGCGTTACGCCTTCTATCTGGAGGTTTTTGGACCTGGTTTGCGAAAAACGGGGCAAAAAAGATCTGAAAGATTCATTGGAAGATCCGAATCTCGACCCCGGACTTCGCTATCGCATCCGCAATTATCTAAACAGGGATAAGGTGTTCATCGACGGTAACTGGGTCGAAAAGAAACTAAAACCCATAGAAGATGTTGTCATCAAAAAACTCTGCAAGGAAGATACTTCTTTGGCTGATTTTCTCACGATCTTCAATCGTTTTCTGAAGGATGAAGGCTTGGATGCAGACGATTCTCTGCAGTACACCAAAGATATTCTGAAAAGCAGAAAGAATAGGTTAAGCGAGTCCAGAACACTTCTCTGGAAACAAGGCGAAGTCTTCCGTTATTACGATATCGATGCACAGGATTATACGGAATTGCTGGATGTGTTGGGATTGGCTTCATTTGAGAACGTTGAATACTCCACGGAAAAGCTCATACAAGATTATCCGGATATTCTGAAAAAGTATGACATCCGGGATCGATATGAACTTCACAATCTGCTGAGAAAAGTTGTGCCGGAGGGGAGTTATCATGACTTCCACAGTGAACGCACTCCCAATATACGATTTGGAACTTTTGACCGGGATGCTGCGATCAGGGAGATCATGTTCAGAAATGCTCCCGTCACTGCAGATGAACTTGCACAGAAAATATATGAAGAATACGGATTCGATCCAGCGACCGTTAAAGGAACTTATCTGGGTTCGCTTTTACAGTATTATTATCAGGGCCGTTACACTGTTGATGCAAAGGTCATGCCCAAATCGAATGCTGATAAGCTGCGGGCCGCTCTTACAGAAGATTTCTATTATCTGACTGATGTTCGAAAGATATATGCAGATCTGATTCCCGATTCGGATCCGGAAGAAATCAATGCCTTTAATCTGAAAGGCATGGGTTTTCAGGTCTTTTCGGGCTATATTCTGCAGAATCATCCCTCGTTGGATCAGTATTTTACGGAATTGCTCACCGAGTCGGACTTTGTTGCGCTGCGTCCGTTGAAGAACCGTTTTGGCTACATTTCCATGTTCTCCAATCGGCTGATGGATTTGAAACGGGATCTGCAGCTGATCGAATATGAGCCGGACATGGCGATCCATCTGAGTAAACTGGAAGCCGGCGGGGTAGACAAGGAACAGTTCTACGAATTCTGCGATGCTGTCTATGATTTTGTGGAAGACGGTTCCTATTTCAGCATTCAGTCGATCAAAGCAGATGGATTCGATTCCGAATTGTTTGAACTGGGGTTCTCGGATTGGTTTTACTCGAATTTGCTCTTATCGGATCCCAGACTTTCGTTTACGTATATCTTCAGGAACCTAGTCTTTTATAAAGGACAGAAATCAATCACGATCAAGTCTTTCCTTGCTGACAGGGTCAGAGAATACGGAAAAATCGATGTTCTGGATCTGATGACAGAACTGAAGAATCGATACGGATGTACACCCGAAGACAAGTGGGATATTACCTACAAACTAGCTGATACCGGCATTTACCGTGACCCGATACAGGATTGCCTGTATTTGAGCGAAGATCTCTATTATCAGGAAATGGATGAGGTTTAGGGAAGGCGTTGATTGCAATGAAAAACGAGAAAACAGAAGCATTCTGCAAGGAAATAGAAAAGCTGCATCAGCGTTTTGAACTTTCCAAAACTGTCGGGCCAGACTATTACGAACCGGGCATGATGGAATATCTGGATCAGTCAGAAGGGATCTATAACGAATCAACCGGTGAATTTCTGATCCGCTTTGAGGCTCGGGGCACGCGCTATGATGGACGTACGGAGATGATCGAAATGGTACACACCGGTGACCCCGTCAACATTGTCCGCGAGAAGGACAACCCTTTTAATGCGAATAACTTTACACTGGTGACACTTCACGACCGAAACGTAGGCAACATGCCTGCGGATCTCTGCAACGCGATCGCACCGCTGTATGACAGCGGTGAATTGGTGTTTTCATCTGCTTCGGTCAGCTTTGTGGATCCGATCACCAAACGGAGCCGTCATGCGCGGCAGGCTGTATTGTTTGTAGAGGCGAGAGGAACCCTCACATTATAAGTGCTCAAGGAGAAAGATAAATATGCCCAAATGTATTATCTGCGGAAAAGAGAATGATGCGTATCTTTGCAGAGCGTGCAGAGCTAAAATCAACCCTGAAGAACTGTGCAATCAGTTGATTCGCTATATGTCTAAGCAGGTCAGTAACTCTCTTTGGGATGAAATTCGCGAGAGCCTCCCAGAAGGTGGTTCCTTTAAGGACGTTGTTTTCGAGGTTAGCCAAGATCTTCCACCGCAAAGGCGGGATTATTTCCGTATTATGGCTTTGAGCGGAGGGTATTTAAACGTCTCTAAACAAAGCCGAGGAGAGTTATATCAGCTATATCAGAGCATTGTAGATTCTGACAGTCTTTCGCCGGCGGAGCGGAATCGCCTGCATGGACTTGTCTTGGGCGCGTATTATATGGACTATGAGTACAATGCAGCAGAAAATGTTGCCTCGGTTTTATCCTCAACCGATGTGTTGCCGTGGCAGGCCTCTATCAATCTGGCTGACTATTATACGATAACACGAAGATATGATCTTGCAGATGATGTTCTGGATGATTGCAGGCAAAACTTTGGCCACGATCCTTCAGCACAGTCAGCCATAAAGGAAAAAGCGGATAAAAACGCAAAGCAAAAGGAAAAAGCAGCAGCCGGTAAACAGCAATATTTGCCGAACCCGCAGGAAAACAAAGAGTATATCAGAAAGAAGTATATTGATTTTCTTTTATCCATCGGTATTGATGCGGCTGTACCTGTCCTTGCAAAGCGGCCTTCACAAGTCATTCCCAGAGATCAGTATCCACTCCCTAAAGAAATTCGAAAAGCGGATTTTGACGACTTTGTCGCCTTTGATCTGGAAACGACAGGATTTAGTCCCACGAAGGATTCTATAATCGAAATCGGGGCAATCAAAGTGATTGGAGGGAAAGTTTTAGAGACCAAACAGATGGTTTTTCAAGAGTTTGTAAAACCATTGGATTCGAAGAAAGTATCAGCGGACGTGCTAAAACTTACCGGAATATCAAATGAAGATGTTCGTATAGCTCGTCCGATCTGGGAAGTGTTCCCTGATTTTGTTCGATTCACGGAAGGCCTTACCCTGGTCGGATTTAACTGCATGGCATTTGACAGCAAATTCATGATACGAGCTGGTAGATATAGCAATCTTATTTTAGATAATTCCTATTTTGATGTAATGCATTATGCAAAATCCTATAAAAACGACCTAAGTCTTTCCAGCTCAAAGCTATCTTTAGCAACCCTTGCAAAACAACTGGGGGTTAAGAATCCACGAGCTCACAGAGCTCTTTCAGATGCTATAACCACAGCAAAGGTGTTCTTAAAGCTAAGAGAGTTAAACCGGTAAAAACTGTTGTTGCGGATCATGTGAGAATGTATTGATGAAGGAGACAAAATACAGCGGATAATTGTAAAATCAAATTGAACAACTGAATAAATAAGTGATCCATAGGATTCCTTTGGTAGAATTGAGTTACCACACATCAACAAAACCAAAAGGAGAAGACTATGGATCAACTCAATGCTACCACATTTACACCTGATCGCGAAAGGGGGCAACACTTAAAATTTGAGGATCGTTGCAGCATCAAGATCTTCAAGAAGCTCGGACACTCGCTCCGCAGCATTGCAGCAGAGTTAGATTGCTCTCCATCGACCATCATGTATGAACTCAGACGAGGCACAGGTGAGCGGAATGGCAGCAGAGGCCGGTTTCCTGAGTATTCAGCCAAGCGTGGTCAAGTGAACTACGAGATCAACCGCTCCCGATGCCGCAAACCCCACAAGCTTGATGTACACAGTCCATTCATTGAGTGGGTCGTAAAGCAGGTCAAAGAGAAAAAGTGGAGTCTTGATGTATGTGTTGGCTGGGCCAGACGTCACAAGAAGTTTCCCAAGGAGCAGATCCTTTGCGCAAAGACCCTTTACAACGAACTTTGGGCAGGCAATCTTCCACTCACACCATTCGACCTTCCGGAGGCGCTGTCCCGCAGGCAAAAGAGCAGTCGCTACCGCCAGAACAAGCGGATCCTTGGTAAAAGTATTGATGAGCGGCCTCAGGAAGCAATGCTTCGAACGGTTTGCGGTCACTGGGAGATCGACACTGTCGTGGGCCACCGAAGCGGTAGAGAATCGGTTGTGCTCACTCTTGTGGAGAAGAAGACCGACTACTATCTTGCGATCAAGATACCCGGTAAGGATGCTGATTCTGTAATGACTGCGATGGAGGTCTTGCGGGAGGAATACGGCGAGACTGAGTTCTCTGAGGTCTTTAAGACCATCACTTCAGACAACGGGAGTGAATTCGAGCGGCTCGCAGAACTTGAAGACTATGGTGTAGGTGTATTCTTCGCTCATCCATACTCATCATGGGAAAGACCGCAGAATGAACGTCACAACAGGCTGTTCAGGCGATACATTCCAAAAGGAAAGTCGATTGACGACTATTCTGCCGAGCAGATCCTTCAGTTTGCGGACGAGATGAATGCCTTGCCGCGGCGTACCCTAGGGTACGCAACCCCAGAGGAACTCTTCGATGTATTCTTGGATCAAGTGTATTCAGTTAACAAGGTGCAGGTTGCTTAATGCTTAGTGTTCAATTTGAAATTGCATTTCACG
>JAGAHX010000007.1 GCA_017626845.1 Bacillota bacterium | reverse complement strand
CCTTTAACTACGATATTGACGTGTTTTCCGGGAACAGCGATGACCTTTACCACGTTCTTGCCTTCCATGAGCGCCTTTACGCTGTCCATGGCGAGGACGGCCTCTTCCAGACCGGCCTTGTCCAGACCGGCGGGAACGTCCGCCTTCTCGCGGACCTTGCCGTTGATCTGCACGACGATCTCCACGGTGTCCTTCACCAGCATGGATTCGTCCACTTCCGGCCATTTGGCGTCGTAGACCAGGCCCTCTCCGCCGATGCCTTCCCACATCTCTTCCGCGATATGGGGCACGAAGGGCGCCAGCATGAGCACCAGCTTTTCGGTGGCATCTGCCAGCAGGCCCAGGTTGATATCGTCCAGTTCCTTATACCGGTACATCTCGTTGACCAGCTCCATGATGGCGGAGATCGCCGTATTGAAGTTGAACCGCTTCTGGATGTCCCCGGAAACTCTCTTGAGGGTGTTGTTTAAAATATAGGCAAGCTGTTTGTCTTCCTTGCCTTCCGGAATATAGCGCTTGGGAATGCCAGCCGTCAGTTCCGCCATGTCGGCTACCAGACGGTAGACGCGGCCCAGGAACTTATAGGAGCCTTCCACGCCGGTGTCGGACCATTCCAGTTCCTTCTCGGGCGGCGCCGCGAACAGGATGAATAGTCTGGCGGTATCCGCACCGTATTTTTCGATGATCTCTTCCGGAGAGACCACGTTGCCGATGGACTTGGACATCTTCTTGCCGTCCTTTAAGACCATGCCCTGGGTGAGCAGGTTCTGGAACGGTTCCTCCGCCTTCGTGAGGCCGATGTCGTGCAGGAACTTGCAGAAGAAGCGCGCGTACATCAGGTGCAGGATCGCATGTTCCACACCGCCGATGTACTGGTCTACGTTCATCCAGTAATCCGCTTTCTCTCTGTCCCAGACCGCCTTGTCGTTCTTGTTGTCCGTATAGCGGAGCTCGTACCAGGAGGAATCCAGGAAGGTATCCATGGTATCCACTTCCCTCTTCGCCGGCTTGCCGCAGCAGGGGCAGACGGTGTCGACGAAGGTCTTGGAGGTCACGATCGGAGATTCGCCCTTACCGGTGAATTCCACGTCCGTGGGCAGGATGACCGGGAGATTTTCTTCCTTCTCGGGTACCCAGCCGCAGTCCGGGCAGTTGATCATGGGGATCGGCGTGCCCCAGTAGCGCTGGCGGGAAATGAGCCAGTCGCGTAGCTTAAAGTTGACCTTGGGAACGGCGAAGCCCGCTTCCTCGAAGTCTTTCTGCATGGCCTTGATGGCTTCCCGGTTGTCCATGCCGTTGTACTTGCCGGAGTTGATGACGGTGCCGTCGGCAGCGAAGGCTTCCTTCAGGTCATTGATGTCGATGTCGTCTCTGTGGGGGTCAACCACGGGAACGATGGGCAGATCGTATTTCTTCGCAAAGTCGAAGTCTCTCTGGTCGCCGTAAGGCACGCCCATGACGATACCGGTTCCGTAGCCCATCAGAACGTAATCCGCCAGATAGATGGGGATCTCCTCGCCGTTGGCGGGGTTGATGGCATAGCGGCCGGTGAACGCGCCGGTCTTTTCCTTGACGGTGGAGGTTCTTTCGATGTCGCTCTGTCTCTTGGCCTGCTCGATATAAGCGCGGCAGTTCTCTTCTTCGGAGCTGCCTTTGATGAGCTCTTCCACCATGGGATGCTCCGGAGAGATGACCATGAAGGTGGCGCCGAAGATGGTGTCCACACGGGTGGTGAACACGGGCATCGGCGTGCCTGCGCCCTTCAGCTTATAGACGACTTCCGTACCTTCGGAGCGGCCGATCCAGTTGCGCTGCATGGTCTTGACGTGTTCGGGCCAGCCGGGCAGCGTATCCAGGCCGTCCAGCAGACGGTCGGCGTAATCCGTGATCTTTAAGTACCACTGGGACAGGCTCTTCTTCGTGACCTCCGTTCCGCAGCGTTCGCAGCGGCCTTCCACGACCTGCTCGTTGGCCAGTACGGTCTGGCAGGACGGGCACCAGTTGACGGGGTTCTCTTTCTTATAAGCGAGGCCGTGCTTGTAGAACTGGATGAAGATCCACTGCATCCAGCGGTAATAATCCTCTTTATAGGTGCACACTTCTCTGTCCCAGTCGTAGGAGAAGCCCAGCTGACGGAGCTGGCTCTCCATCTCCGCAATGTTGGAGCTGGTCCATACGGCGGGATGGGTCTGGTTCTTGATGGCGGCGTTTTCCGCGGGCAGACCGAAGGAGTCGAAGCCGATGGGATGCAGCACGTTCTTGCCGTTCATGTGAAGGTATCTGGCCAGCACGTCGCCGATGGAATAGTTTCTCACGTGACCCATGTGCAGCTTGCCCGAAGGATACGGGAACATCTCCAGACAATAAAACTTCTCCTTGTCCGGATCTTCCGTTACGTGAAATGCGTCCTTTTCTGCCCAGATCTTCTGCCATCTGGGTTCGATCTTTTTGAAATTATACTGACGTTCCATAGATCTGCCTTTCTGTACCGTTTCTTGCATCTATTGTTCAGCCGTAGGTTCGAATTCCACCTGCGGGCAGTCGATCCAGACCTTTTCGATCTGGTAATGATCTCTCTGTTCTGCGGAAAAGACGTTGACGATAACGTCGCCGTAATCCAGGAGCACCCAGCCGGTCTCGCCCTTTCCTTCCTTGTGGTTTACCAGGATATTGTCCTTGGCCAGGCCGTCTTCCACCTCATCGCACAGGGCGGAGATCTGACGGGCAGAACCGGCAGTCGCGATCACAAAGTAATCGGCAAAACCGGATTTTTCTGAAATATCGATAATGCTGATGTCTCTGGCCTTCTTGCTGTCCAGCAGCTTTACTGCGAGCAGAGCAAGTTCCTTGTTGTCCATGATTTCCTCCTTGTTCAATCTTTTATGCAGCCATTCGATGGCTTCATCGGACAGCGTATCGAAGGTGCCGCCGATGCTGTGTACGTATTCTCTGGTGTGGGTCATCAGCCGGTATACGCATTCGTCCACCGGCAGTTTCGTAAACGACCGCATGTGTTCCACGCCCGGATAATCCCTGCCTTCCTCCAGCTGGTCCGCGATCTTGATGACCTTTTCCAGCAGGCTCATGCCGGGGCGGCCGGTGGTGTGGAAGCGGATGGCGTTCAGGATGTCCTCGTCGGTGACCCCGTACAACTGCTGAAGCAGATCCGCCGCTGCCGGGCCGTGTTCCAGGTTGCCTGCGGGCCGGCGCACGTCGTGGAACCAGGCAGCGATCTCCGCCTTCTCCGGATCCGCGCCGTACTGTCTCGCAAGCTGCTTTGCCATCTTGACGACGCCGCAGGTGTGGACGAAACGGCTGGTCTTCTCGTGGGTGCGGGCGTATTCCCTCACCTTGCCCACCAGGTCCAGATAGAGCTCGTGCTCCCGGATATAGGAGATGCAGGCATCTGGGAGCAGAAACCGCACGGATTTGCCGTCCCGGATGCGCTGCTTGATGTCCGTGGAGCTGATCTCCAGCTCGGGGATGCGGATATACTCCGCCTTCAGCGGATATTTCTGCTGCAGACGGGAGATCGTAGCTTTCAGCTCGTTTTCGTCGTAGCCCTTGCGCATACCGATGAGAAAACCGAAATTCTCGATCAGCTCCTCGGCTTTGTGCCAGTGCTCCAGCTGATAGAACGAATCCGTTCCCATGATGAAGAACAGTTCGTCGTCCGGATAATCCCGCTCCTTCAGTTCGGCCAGCGTGTCGTAGGTGTAGGACGGACCTTCCCGCTTCAGTTCGATGTCGCTGATGCCGAAGAACGGATGGTCCCCGGCGGCCAGCCGCAGCATCTCCTGCCGGTGATGGCCGTCCGCGGGAGGCACTTCCTCCTTGAAGGGATTGACGTAGGCCGGCACCAGGATGACCTTGTCCAGCTCCGCTTCCTGACGGATCTGCTCCGCCAGGATGAGGTGGCCGTAATGCAGGGGGTCGAAGCTTCCGCCCAGGACCCCGATCCTCTTACCCATTTATTTTCCTTCCGGCAGGCTGACTGCGATGGAGAGTTCGTCCAGCTGCTGCTGCGTAACGATGGTCGGTGCTTCGCTCATGACGCACTGGGCGTTCTGGTTCTTCGGGAATGCGATGACCTGACGGATGTCGTCGGTGCCCAGGAGCAGCATGCACAACCGGTCCAGACCGAAGGCCAGGCCGCCGTGAGGCGGTGCGCCGTATTTGAACGCGTCGATGAAGAAGCCAAACTTGATGCGGATATCCTCCTCCGTAAGCTGCAGCACTTCGAAGATCTTCTTCTGCAGTTTGCTGTCGTGGATACGGATGGAGCCGCCGCCGGCCTCGTAGCCGTTGATGACGATGTCGTAGGCATCCGCGTAGATCTTATCCAGCTCGCCGGTCTCCAGGTAGTGGATATCCTCCTTCTTCGGGGACGTGAACGGATGGTGCATGGCCATGTAGCGGTTCTCCTCTTCGGACCATTCGAACATGGGGAAGTCCACGACCCACAGGAGCTTGTATTCGTGGGGATCCAGCATGCCGAGCTTGCTGGCCAGATCGCGTCTTAAGAAGCCCAGGGATGCCCAGACCACTTCCTTCTTGCCGGAGACGATCAGGATGAGGTCGCCTGCCTTGGCGTCGAAGCGGCTGCAGATCGTTTCCAGTTCTTCCTGGCTGAAGAACTTGCCCACGGAGGACTTGATCTCCCCTTCTTCCTTGCGGATCCAGACCAGACCCTTCGCGCCGAAGGTCTTGATGGATTCGGTCATCTTGTCGATGTCCTTGCGGGAGAACTTGGGGGAGCAGCCGTTCATGTTGATGCCCATCACGCGGCCGCCGTCCTTGATGGCGTCGGTGAACACGCCGAAGCTGCAGTCCTTTACGGTGTCTGCAATATCCACGAGTTCGAAGCCCACGCGCAGATCCGGCTTGTCGGAGCCGTAGCGGTTCATGGCTTCGTCCCAGGTCATGCGGGGCAGCGGCAGCTGGATGTCCACGTCCAGCATCTCCTTAAACAGACGCTGCAGGAAGCGTTCCTGGACCTCCAGGATGTCTTCCTGGTCCACGAAGGACATCTCCAGGTCAATCTGGGTGAATTCCGGCTGGCGGTCCGCTCTTAAGTCCTCATCCCGGTAGCACTTGGCGATCTGGATGTAGCGGTCCGTGCCGCCCACCATCAGCAGCTGCTTAAACTGCTGGGGAGACTGGGGCAGCGCGTAGAACTTGCCCGGGTTGACGCGGCTGGGCACCAGATAGTCTCTGGCCCCTTCCGGCGTGGGCTTGGCCAGCACGGGAGTCTCCACTTCGATAAATCCGTTTTCGTAATAGAAGTTGCGGATGACGTTGTACATCTTGCTGCGGAAGGCCAGCGTCTTCTGCATCAGGGGCTTTCTGAGGTCCAGATAGCGGTATTTGAGCCGCAGATCGCCGGATACGTTGTCGTCATCTCTGATATAGATGGGCGGGGTCTCGGCCTCGGCATAGATGCTCAGTTCATTAGCCAGGATCTCCACAGCGCCGGTCTCCAGATCGGCGTTCTTGCTCTCTCTTTCCCGGACGACGCCCTTGATGCCCACGGTATATTCGCTGCGCAGACCGTTGGCCTTTTCCAGCACGTCTGCGGGGGTGCCGTCGCCGAACACGACCTGCACGATACCGCTTCTGTCGCGGATGTCCGCAAAGATCAGGCTGCCCAGATTTCTCTTCTTGGCCACCCATCCGTTTACGGTGATCTCCTGTCCGATGCAGTTTTCTCTCACTTCGCCGCAGTAGCAGCTTCTCTTCAGTAATTTATCCATTTGCGTTCACCTACCTGCGTATTTCCTCATCGATCTTGTCGATTGCGATCTCTTTCTGACTGGAGTTTTCCATATCTCTCAGGGTCACGACGCCCTTTTCCAGCTCGTCGTCCCCGATGACGACCGTGAACCGCGCATCGCTGCGGTCCGCGTATTTCAGCTGAGCCTTCAGGCCCCGGCCCATGACGTCCGTCAGGACGCTGTAGCCCTTTGCCCGGAGTTCCTTTGCCAGCTTTAACCCGAAGGCCTTGGGCTTGTCGCCCAGAGTAGCGATAAACACATCGCAGCCGGCGGGTCTGGGGATCTCGATGCCCTTGGCTTCCAGGATGAGGAGCAGCCGCTCCAGACCCATGCCGAAGCCTACGGCCGGCGTGTAGGGGCCTCCCACCTCTTCCACCAAGTGATCGTAGCGTCCGCCGCCGCACACCGTGGACTGGGCGCCCAGATCCTCCGAAATGAATTCGAAGGCCGTCTTCGTGTAATAGTCCAGACCACGGACGATGTTCGGGTCCACCTCGTAGGGGATGCCCAGGGCGTCCAGATCGTTCTTCAGGTCTTCGAACGCCGTTTTGCATTCCTCGCAGAGATAATCCAGCATGCGAGGCGCACCTTCGGAGAACTTCTTGTCGTCCGGATCCTTGGAATCCAGGATGCGCATGGGATTCTTCTCGAAGCGGCCCTTGCTGGTCTCGGACAGCTCGTCGTAGTGGGGCCGCAGGAAGTCCTGCAGGGCCTTGCGGTATTCGCCGCGGCAGTTGGGGCAGCCGATGCTGTTGATGTGCAGCTTGAGGTCCGTGATGCCCAGGCCTGTGAGGAAGTCCCAGGCCAGGCCGATGACCTCGGCATCCGCCATCATGTTGTCCGTGCCGAAGATCTCGATGCCGAACTGATGGAACTGGCGCTGTCTGCCCTTCTGCATCTTCTCGTAGCGGAAGCACGGGATGATGTAGAAGTACTTGCCGGGCAGAGGCTCTGCGTAGAGCTTGTTTTCGATGTAGGAACGGGCTACGCCTGCGGTGCCCTCCGGCTTCAGCGTAAGGCTTCTCTCCGCGATCTCGAAGGTGTACATCTCTTTTTGGACCACGTCCGTCGTGTCGCCGATGCCTCTGGCGAACAGTTCCGTATGCTCGAACATCGGCGTGCGGATCTCTTTGAATCCGTATTTCGCCGCCGTCTCGCGGATGCGGCTCTCCAGCCACTGCCACTTATAGGACTCGGAAGGAAGGATGTCCTTCGTTCCCTTTGGTATGTTGATGATCATTAGAGTCCGGCTTCCTTTCTCGCTATCATTTCGTCGATGCGCTCGATGTAGATCTGGTAATTCGATACGTTCGGCACCCGCTCCAACCTGTTCTCTTCCGGGAAATAGACCTTGGAGATGGCGCCTGCGCCCATGGCGGCGATCGTCTGATCCTCCTCCATGATGCGGATATTGTAAAGGCTTTCCGTGCCGGGAAGGCACCAGCCCACGTTTTCGAAGTTGCCCGCCATATGCTTCTGGCGGTACATGTAATAGGGTTCGTACCCCGCTTCCGTCAGCATCCGGTCCGCGTCGGCAAGCATCTGCCGCACGTTGTCCGCCTGTCTTCTGGCAACGCCGGGATCCTCTTCGATCATGCGGCTGGCCTTCTTGACAGCCAGCGTGTGGACCGTGATATTGGCAGGTCCCAATCCGATGACTTCCGCGAGGCTGCTGCGGAAATCCTCCGGTTCCTCCTCCGGAAGCCCTGTAATAAGGTCCGCATTGACCACGGGGATCTGTGCATCCTTTGCCAGGGCGAAGGCTTCCCGGATCTGCTCCGGCGTATGTCTGCGCCCGATGAGATCCAGCGTGCGCTGCTTCATGGACTGGGGATTGATGGAGATGCGCCCCGCCCCTGCATCCTTGATGATCTGCAGCTTTTCCGCCGTAATGGTCTCCGGCCGTCCGCCTTCCACCGTAAACTCCACGGTGTTTTCATCCACGAACAGATCGCGGACTTTGTCCAGAAACGCCTTCAGATCTTCCGGATCCAGGCTGGTGGGCGTGCCGCCGCCGATGTAAATGGATTCCGCCGTCTGACCCTTTCGGGTCATCAGTCCGCGGACCGCATCCATCTCCGTAAACAGTGCCTTTAGATAGGCCGTCGCCGCCTCCTTGGAGATCTGGTTGCTGGTAAAGCTGCAGTACTGGCAGCGGGTCGGACAGAACGGGATGCCCAGGTAGAGGCCGATGGCCTTCGGATCGGGGCTGCGCCGGACGCGGGCCTGGCTTTCGCTCACCCGCCGCAGTAGCCGGATCTTTTCGTCGGAGACGTAATACCGCTCCTTCAGGACCTTCTCCGGGTCATCCCCCTTCGCCTTCAGCTCGTTGTAGAGCTTTCCGGGACGGACGCCCGTCAGGATGCCCCAATCCAGGTCTTTGCCCGTGATCTTTTTGAAAAAGGCGTACGCCCTTCTCTTGCTGTCGTTATAATCGCCGCCGGCGCCGATCACCAGCTCCGCGTCGGGCTGACCCACGTAGATGCAGAAATGGTCTTCGGGCAGGAACATCTTGGCGAGTTCCGCCACGTGATATTTATGTTTGTCGTCGGGTACGGAAATGCTATACAAAGGGGTTATACCTCATTTCATAGCCGATGGTGGTAGCGTCCATGTGACCCGGCAACACCGTCGTATCCTCCGGCAGGAGGAACAGCTTCTGGGTGATGGATTCCATGATATCCGCGAAACTGCCGCCCCAGAGGTCCGTGCGGCCGATGGAGGCATGGAACAGAGTGTCGCCGGAAAACAGGGTTCTGTCAACCAACACACATTGTCCGCCGGGGGTGTGCCCCGGGGTGAAGATGAACTTCAGTTCCATGCTGCCGACCTGCAGCGTATCGCCGTCCTTCGTCCAGATGTCCGCCTTGATGCCGCCCTTACCGTAGCTGTCTCTGCGGCTGTACAGCAGCTTCTCCTCTTTCCGGTTGGCGACCACCTGGATGTCCGGCCAGTTCTCCTTGCAGAACTCGATGCCGCCGGTATGATCGCCGTGGCCGTGGGTCAGGATGATGTATTTCGGGTTTAGATTGTTTTTCGCCACGTCGGCAGCCAGCTGCTGGCTGGGAGCGCCCGGATCCACGATAAACGCGTCGGGGCAGTCGTCTTTCCAGACCAGATAGCAGTTCGTGCCGAAGGCGCTCAGGATATAGCTCTTTATGTTCATCATGGGAGCTCCTTTACGATCTCGTACGGAAGACGTCGATGACGCCCTTGATCTGCTTCATGCGGGACATCACCTTGACGATATCGTCCGTGTTGGCCAGGGACAGCGTAAGATCCATCGTGCAGGTGCCGTCCTTGTCCTTCTTGGCGTTGAGGCCGCTGATATCGATGTCCATGTCCAGGCAGACCTTGGAAACGTCGGAAAACAGCCCTTTGCGGTCTTCCGCGATGAGGGAGATGGCAGCGTCGAATTCCTGTCCGCTCTTGTCGTCATCCCAGGATACGTCGATCAGACGCAACTTTTCCGCTTCGGGCAGCGCCCGGATATTGGTGCAGTCCGTGCGGTGGATGGATACGCCCCTACCCTTCGTCGTATAGCCCACGATGTCGTCCCCCGGTACGGGGCTGCAGCACTTGGCGAAGTGGATCATCAGATCGCTTACGCCCTTTACGCTGACGCCGCGGGTCCGTTCGGGACGCCGTTCCTTCTTGAGGGCCTGCGCCAGCTTCTTGGCTTCTTCCTGGGCCTTCTTTTTGGCTTCCTCTTCCTTCCGGGCCGCTTCCTTGTCCGCCTCTTCCTTCGCCTTGACGGCAGCGCTTTTTTCCGGTGCGGCGACGGCCGACTCCTTCTTGAGATACTGACGGATCTTGGTCTTGGCGGAATTCGTCTTGACGATCTTCAGCCAGTCCAGATTCGGATGGGAGTTGGCAGAGGTGACGATGTCCACGATCTCTCCGTTCTGGAGCACGTAATCGATGGGCACCATCTTGCCGTTGACCTTGGCGCCGACGCATTTACAGCCGACGGCCGTGTGGACTTTAAACGCGAAGTCCAGCGGCGTGGAGCCGGCAGGCAGTTCCATGACGTCCCCCTTCGGGGTGAACACGAACACCTGGTTGGAGAACAGATCGACTTTGACCGTCTCCATGAATTCGCCCGGATCCTTGAGTTCCTGCTGCCACTCGATGGTCTGGCGCAGCCAGGCCAGCTTCACCTCTTCGTCATCGCTGGAGATGCCCTCTTTGTACTTCCAGTGGGCCGCGATACCGTATTCCGCCACCTGGTGCATTTCCTTGGTGCGGATCTGGATCTCGAAGGGGTTGCCGCTCTTGCCGATGACCGTCGTGTGCAGCGACTGGTACCGGTTCGGCTTCGGCATGGCGATATAGTCCTTAAAGCGGCCGGGAATAGGCGTCCACATGGTGTGGACCGCGCCCAGCACGCCATAGCAGTCCCGCACCGTATCCACGATGATGCGGACCGCCGTCAGGTCGAAGATCTCGTCCAGCTGCTTGTGCTGGAACTGCATCTTCTTGTAGATGCTGTAATAGTGCTTCTGGCGGCCGTAGATCTCGTACTCGATGCCGGTATCCTTCAGGACCTTATTGATCTCCCGGATGACCTCGTCGATGACGCCCTGCCGGCGCACCTGTCTCTGCTGCATCTCCCGGTCCAGCTGCTCGTAAGCTTCCGGTTCCAGGTTCTTGAAGCAGATATCCTCCATCTCGAACTTGAAGGCGTAGATACCGAGTCTGGCCGCGAGCGGTGCGTAGATATCCAGGGACTCCTGGCATTTCTCGCGGATCTTTTTCGGCGTCTGGTAGTTGATGGTCCGCAGATTGTGCAGACGGTCCGCCAGTTTGATGATGAGCACGCGGATGTCCTTGGACATGGCCAGGAACATCTTGCGGATGTTCTCCGCCTGCTGCTCTTCCTTGGATTCGTAGTTGATGTTCGTCAGCTTGGTGACGCCGTCCACCAGATAGGCGATCTGTTCGCCGAAGTCCACCTGCAGCTGGCCGAGGGAATAATCCGTATCCTCCACGATATCGTGGAGCAGGCCGCCCGCGATGGTGACTTCGTCCATACCGAGCTCAGCAAGAATACGCCCTACTGCCATCGGGTGGATGATGTAGGGTTCCCCGGACTTGCGGAACTGTCCTTCGTGGTATTTTTCCGCCGTCAGATAGGCTTTTTCCAGCAGCTGGGCGTCGTAATTCGGATTATAATCCAGCAGCTGTTTTACGTACTCTTCCATGGACCGGTCTATGCTCCTCTATACTTGCTCTTCTTGGTAAGTCTGCAAAGGTCGTAGTACACGCCGGATGCGATGCCGATGGAGCTGTAGGTGCCCACCAGCACGCCCGCGATGAGCGGCAGCGCAAAGGCCCGGATGGATTCGCCGCAGAAAAGGATGAGCGGCAGAATGGCCACCATGGTCGTGACGGACGTCATGATGGAACGGCTGATACAGGCCGTGATACTGCTGTCGATGACGTATTCCTGCTTGCGCTTGCTGGTCTTGAGGCCTTCCCGGATACGGTCGAAGATGACGATCGTATCGTTGATGGAATAACCGATGACGATCAGCAGGCCCGCGATGAACGGGCTGTTCATCTGGATGTGGAACAGGCCGTAGAACGCGAACAGCATGAGGGCGTCGTGCAGCAGTGCCACGATGGCGCCGATGCCGAACCGCCATTCGAAGCGGATGGCGATATAGATGAGCATGCAGACCGCTGCGATCAGGACCGCCCGGAGCGCGTTGCTCTTCAGCTGGCTGCCCACGGAAGGTCCGATGAGGCCCGCCTGTTCGACGAATTCGCCGCTGCCGGCGCCGAACTGCGCCTGCAGTTTATCGCAAAGTTCCTGACGGACGGCGTTGTCCATGACTTCCGTCGTCTTCAGGATGACCTTTTCGTTGTTTTCTCCGGCATACTGGATGCCGTCCCGGATATCCGTATCGGGCAGCTGCGCTTTCAGCTCTTCCAGATCTACCTGCTGGCCGAAGTTCAGCTGTAGAACGGTGCCGCCGGTAAAGTCGATGCCCATGTTGAAGCCCCGGATGAGACCTATGCCCAGTCCGATGACGAGCAGCACTACGGAGACCAGATAGAAGATCTTCCGCTTGGACATGAAGGGATAGCCCTCTTTTTCCTGGGTGCTGGTGTCTTTCTGCTCCTTGACGCCGAAGTTCTTCGGGGTCGCCAGCTTCGTCTCCGCCAGGGCCTGCAACAGGATCTGGGAGATGACGACAGCCGTGAACACGCTCAGCACGATACCGATGAGCAGGGTCATGGCGAAGCCCCGGACGGAACCGGTGCCCAGCATATACAGGATGACCGCAGCGATGATGGTGGTCACCTGGGAGTCGATGATGGTTCCCATGGCCCGTTTAAAGCCGGACTGCACCGCAACGCGCACGGATTTGCCCAGGCCGATCTCCTCGCGGATGCGGGAGAAGATGATGACGTTGGAGTCCACGGCCATGCCGATGGACAGGATGATGCCGGCGATGCCGGGCAGCGTGAGGACCGCGTGGAACGCGATCATGACCCACAGATACAGCAGCACGTACAGCGCCAACGCGATGTCTGCGACGACGCCCATCACCCGGTAGACTGCCAGCATGATGATCATGATGAGCACAAGGCCTATGATACCGGCCATGACGCTCTTCTGCGCCGCGTCGATGCCCAGCGTCGGGCCGACGATCTCGGTCTGCACTTCGTTTAAGCCGACGGGCAGAGAGCCGCCCCGGATGAGCGCGGCCAGGTTGCCTGCGCTGCTGGCGGTAAAGTTGCCCGTGATCTCGCAGGTGGTGCTGTTGATGACGGTGCTGACCATGGGAGCGGAGATGACGTCGTCATCCAGCAGGATGAAGATCTGGTTGGCATAAAAGCCATCCAGTGTCGGGGTGATCTCCCCTGCCAGGATGCGTCTCGTGGCGTCGGCAAAGGCGTCCGCGCCGGCGGAGTCGAACTCCAGCTGGACGACATAGGTGCCGATGAGATTGCTCTGGGTGCCCTGATAGACTTCGGCAACGGCATTCTTGACGTTTTCGCCGGTAACGACGATCTCGTCATCCGCCGTCCGGAAGGACAGCTGGGCGGTCTTGCCGATGGACTCGATGGCTTCCTGGGCGTTCTGGGCGCCGGGCAGCTCGATGCGGATGCGGTTTTCGTTCTCCACGGTGATGACCGGTTCGGAAAGGCCCATCTCGTTGACGCGCTTCTCCATGACGGCCTGCACCTGATCCATCAGGCTCTTCAGTTCGCTGCCGGTTGCGTCCGTATCGGCTTCCAGAACGACGGATACGCCGCCGATCATGTCGAGGCCGAGCTTCATGCGCTCTGCGATGGAGCCGCCCTCCCCGAAGCCGTTGATGGAGAAAAACCATCCCAGCAGCATGACGATGATGATAACGATCGATACAATTTTCTTCATTTTGCTAGTTCCTTTTTATAAAAACAAGGCATGTGCGGCTTGCACACATGCCTTGCATGTATTTATTCCCTTATCTTACTGCTGCGCATCTTCCTTAACGGTTTCGACGGCTTCTGCAGTTTCCTCTGCAGCGGCGGCAGTCTTTTCGCCCAGCTTCTTCATGTTCTTCGGCGAAACTTTCTTGTCTTCTTCGGATGCCTTGCTGCCCTTTGTTTCGCTCTGTTTCTCCACATTGTTGATCGCCCACTTGGCTACTTCGATCCGGGTGCGGTCGGAGCCAACCTGAAGGGTGATCCTGTCGTCCTTGATCCGAACGATCTTACCGTAGATACCGCCGATGGTGAGGATATCGTCTCCGACCTTCAGGGCGTCTCTCATCTTGCGGACCTCATCGTCCTTTTTCTTCTGCGGACGGATGAGCATGAAGTACATGATCGCGAAAAGCGCCACGATCATAATGATTTGTGCTGCATATTCAGGCATGAATTTCCTCCTAACATAAATTAACAATATTATTATAGACTAATATGGCGTAAAATCAATACATTTTTAAGGTTTTCGGGAATTTTATGCCCTTGTTTTTCCGACCAAAAAATGTTACCATATTCGGGTAATGCCGGCGTGATGGAATTGGCAGACGTACGGGACTCAAAATCCCGCGGTGGCGACACCGTGCGGGTTCGACCCCCGCCGCCGGCACCAATGAAAAACGGATCCTTCGGGACCCGTTTTTTCTTTACTCTTCCCTCTTGTAGGAGATCAGGTCGTCTGCGACTTCCGCCGTTGCGATGGAAATGGGCTTGTTGCTGTCCACGTTGATGAGCATCGGCTTGCCGTCGATCAGATCTCTGGCGCGCTTCGCCGTCATGATCACCAGGGTGTATTTGCTGTCGACCTTGGTCCTGAGCAGGTCTACGGACGGATATAAAAGCATCTATTCTTCCTCCTTGAAACGTTCGATCAGGGCTTCGGACTGCCCTGCTGTTCTGCAGTGTTCCGCTTTCAGGATGGCTTTTGCTGTTGCGATCGCTTCCGACAGATCGTCGTTGATCAGGAAGTAATCGTATTTGTCCAGCAGGCCGATCTCCTCCAGCGTCGTCTTCATGCGGACCGCGATCTGTTCTTCGCTTTCCGTGCCCCGTTTGCGGATCCGGTTTCTCAGTTCCTTTAAGCTGGGCGGAAGAACGAAGATCAGCACGGCTTCGGGATAGGCCTTCTTGATCTGAAGGGCTCCCTGCATCTCGATCTCCAGAATGACGTCTTCCCCTGCCGCCATATGCTCCAGCGCATATTTCTTCGGCGTGCCGTAGCAGTTGCCGTAGATCTCGGCGTGTTCGAGAAAGCCGTCCTCTTCCACCGTTCTGTCGTATTCTTCCCGGGTCACGAAATAATAGTGGACGCCGTGAAGTTCCCCTTCCCGGGGCTGCCGGGTCGTGAGGGAGACGGACAGCCAGGTATCCGGTTCTTTCAGCAGTTCCCTGCAGATCGTCCCTTTGCCGGAGGCGGAAGGTCCGGAGAAAACGAATAATTTACCGTGTTTCATAATTGATCCTCATTAGAACAATTTATAATATAACTTTTTATCCGGTTTATCAAGGTGTTATTCGATATTCTGGACCTGCTCCCGGATCTTTTCGATCTCAGCCTTTAACAAAAGCACGTCGTTGGTGATCCGGATATCGTTGGCCTTCGATCCGATGGTGTTGGATTCCCGGTTCATCTCCTGAACGAGGAAGTCCAGCTTTTTGCCGATGGGGCCGGTGGTGTCCGCCGCGATGGTCCGCAGCTGGCTGCAGTGGCTCTTGAGCCGCACCATCTCCTCGGTAATGTTGGATTTGTCCGCAAAGACGGCCGCTTCCAGCACGATGCGGTCTTCCGGGATCGTTGCATCCTCTCCCAGGAGCTCCTGGATGCGTTCCTTCATCTTCGCAGCATAGTTCTTCGCCACTTCCGGCGCGTAAACTTCGATGCCGCAGACGGTCTTTTCGATCAGTTCGCCCCGCTGCAGGATGTCCTCCATCAGCTTGGCGCCTTCCACGACGCGCATGGCGTCCAGATTGGCAGCCGCTTCCTTCGCCGCTTCCGTCAGGGCCTTTAAGACCAGTTCCTCATCCTCTTCCGCAGCCGCGGATCTCACCACGTCCGGGAAGTTTGCGATCATGGCCAGCGTCGGCTCGCCGGAGAGCTGCGGAAGCTCTTCCTTGATGGTCTGCAGGGTCTCGAAATAGCGCTTCGCCAGCGGGATATTGAGTTCTACCGCCGTATCGTCCGCGGCGATGTTATCCACGTTGACGAACACGTCGATCTTTCCTCTGGGGGCTACGTTCTTTACGATGTTCTTGATGGGGTCTTCAGCAAACTGATATCTGCGGGGCATTTTTACCGTAATGTCCGAATAGCGGTGATTGACCGACCGGAGCTCCACGGTAACGCTGCGCAGTTCATCCGTATAAACGCCTCTGCCGAAACCTGTCATGCTTTTTGCCATATTCTCCTCTTTTCCAACACGCGATTTGCTTGGGTCATTCCCCCGATCCGTGTTATTATGAATAAGATTTTAGCACAAAAGACGAAAAGGATAAAGAACGCATGGCATATGACGGATTTCTTGCAGGCGCGGTCGCCAGACAATTGGCGAAAGAGCTGCAAGGCGCGAAAATAGAACGGGTGCAGCAGCCCGAGCCGGATGAGATCATCCTGCAGGTCTACAGCCCCGTAACGGGACTGCGGAAAAAACTGCTGATCTGCACGGCGCCCCAGGGCGCCCGGGTGCATTATACGAAGCTGGCGTACGAGAATCCCCAGGATGCTCCGAATTTCTGCATGCTGCTGCGCAAGCACCTGCAGGGGGGCCGCATCCTCACGGTGACCCAGCCAGCCACGGAACGCATCCTGGAATTCCACCTGGAAACGATCAACGAAATGGGATATTCCGTTAACAAACTGCTGATCTGCGAGCTCATGGGCAAGCACAGCAACCTGATCCTGACGGATGAGGCGAGCGGAAAGATCATCGATGCGATCAAGCGCATCTCCATCGACGTCAACCGCTACCGCCAGATCCTGCCGGGCATGCCCTACGTCTCGCCGCCGCCCCAGGACCGGATGGACCTGTGGACGGCAAAGCCCGAAGACGTTGCCGATATCCGGCAGATCCAGGGGCTCAGCGCTGCGGCTGCGGAAGAATTCGAGGATGACCTCCCCAATCTGTTCCGGGTCCGGGACGACGTGCTGGCGGGAAAGCTCTTCCCTGCCGTTTACAGCGATGCAAACGGAAAGCCCCGGGACGTGCATATCTTCCCCATGAAAAAGCTGGCGGAAGTCTGCAGCGTCACGACCTTCGAGGAGGCCGGCGATGCCCTGGACTATTTCTATTCCCACCGCAAAGAAACGAACCGGGTGATGCAGAAGAGCGAGGGATTCGCGAAAAGCGTTTCTACGCTGGTCGACAAACTTCTCCTCAAGAAACAAAGGCTGCTGGAAGACATCCAGAAGGCCGAAAACGCGGACATTTACCGTCTGAAGGGGGAATTGCTCAATGCGAACCTTCACCTGGCGAAAACCGGCGATAAACGGGTCACCGTAACGAGCTACTACGACGGCCAGCCCGTTACCATCGAGCTCGACGAGCGCTTCTCCCCTGCCCGCAACGCCCAGAATTATTATAAAAAATATGCGAAGGCCAAGACCGGGAAAAAGGAAAAGCTCATCCAGCTGGAGGAATGCGAAAAGGATATCGAATACCTGAGCACGGTGCAGGATCAGATCTCCATGACGGCGACCTACGAGGAGATGGAGCTGATCCGGGACGAGCTCATCCGGGAAGGTTATCTGCGGGGGCGTCAGGCTAAGGATCGAAAGCGCGCCGCCGCAAAGGCCAAACCCAAGCCGAGACGCTTTACCCTGCCCTGCGGCCGCGAGATCGCCGTGGGAAGAAACAACGCGGAGAACGACTATATTACGTTCAAAGTGGGCGGCAAGACGGATTACTGGCTCCATACCAAGGACATTCACGGCTCCCACGTGGTGCTGTTCATGAACGGCGATACGCCCGGCGAGGATGAGATCTATCAGGCGGCAGCCGTTGCAGCCTGGTATTCCAAGGGAAAGGAGTCCCAGAACGTGCCCGTGGACTACGTGCCTCTGCGCTATGTAAAGAAGCCTTCCGGCGCAAAGCCAGGCATGGTGATCTTCACAAATAACCGGACGGTCTGGGTCGATCCGAAAGATCCGGAGACTTTCGAATAATTAGAAATATTTAACTGGAAGGTATTGACATTGTAATTAATTACCATTACAATAATTGTCAATCCCCTCCGGTTAATCTATCATGAAAGAAGGTTGTTCCCGCGCCAAGTAGTTATCTGTGTCATAGAAAAGCCGCCCTGACCGGAGGCGGCTTTTTGAATCTTCATTTTGTCGGGCAGTCCGTTGTTCGAGGGCCCGCTGCGTGGGGGTACCCCCATAGCGCGAACGTGGTCCCGAGAGCAATGGACTGCCCGCATAACGCTTATTCCTTCGATACCAGCTTGCTCTTGCCGGTAAAGACGCTCTTCTTTTTTGCAGGGCCCTTCCCCTTCGCTTTCGCCTTCATCAGGGAGGCCTGCCGGCTTTCGGCTGCCTTCTTTTTCTTTGTCTTTGGCTTCATAACGGAATAGCCGAAGGTGCCCAGCTTCTTCGATCCCAAAGGCAGATAGCCGCCGTGGATATAAGCCAGCAGATCCGCATTTTCCAGGCAGATCCGGTCGTTTTTATCGAACAGCTTTTCGTCCACGTGCACGGCCACGATGTTCGCCAGGAACATGGAATGGCTGCCCAGATCCTTCACTTCCACGACCTTGCATTCCAGATTGACCGGGCACTGGGCGATCAGGGGTGCGGCCACTTCGTCCGCCGCTTCCTTCACCAGCCCCAGCGTTTTGAATTTATCTTCCCGGCGCATTGAGACGCAGCCTGCATAGTCCGTTTCCTTGGCCAGCTGCCGGGTCGTCAGATTGATGACGAACTCCCCTCTTTCCCGGATGATATCGTAGCTGTAGCGCTCCGGCCGGATGGACACATAGGTCATGGGAGGATCGGAGTTGACGATGCCCGTCCAGGCTGCTGTCATGAGCGTGCTGTTCTCCATATCGCCGCCCGTAACCAGAACGGCAGGAAGCGGATACAGCATCGCAGCGGGTTTTAACGTTCTTTTCATTTTCGGTTCCTCAATTTCTCCAAAGTAAGCAGGTATTCCTCCGGCGGATCCGCCCGGAATTCCATGTATTGTCCCGTAACGGGATGCGTAAATCCCAGGATCTCCGCGTGCAGCATCTGGCCGTGCAGCGCATAAGGCTGCTTCTGCGGCCCGTAGACCGTATCGCCGAGAAGCGGATGGTGGATCGAAGCCATATGGACGCGGATCTGATGGGTCCTTCCCGTCTCCAGGCGGGCCCATATTTCCGTAAATCCGTTGAATTCCTCCGCAACCTGCCAGTGCGTCACCGCGCGTTTTCCGTTCGGGACGACCGCCATGCGCAGGCGGTTGGCGGGGTCACGCCCGATAGGCGCATCCACCGTTCCGGTGCTCTCCCGGAACGAGTAGAACGCGACACCCCGGTACTGCCGGGTGCAGGAATGCGCCGCCAGCTGCTCCGTAAGGCCCCGGTGGGCTTCGTCGGACTTGGCGCACACCAGAAGGCCGGAAGTGTCCTTATCGATGCGGTGGACGATGCCCGGCCGTTCGACGCCGTTGATGGAAGACAATGCGCCGCAATGGTACAAAAGGCCGTTGACGAGGGTCCCGTCCGGGTTGCCGGGC
The DNA here is from genome assembly GCA_017626845.1 of Bacillota bacterium. Classification (GTDB taxonomy): domain Bacteria; phylum Bacillota; class Clostridia; order Peptostreptococcales; family Anaerovoracaceae; genus RUG11894. The sequence continues at coordinate 13,651 of JAGAHX010000007.1, read as the reverse complement.
GCCGGGTGCACCACCATGCCCTTGGGCTTGTTGACCACGATCAGGTGTGCATCCTCGTAGACGATGTCCAGCGGAATATCCTGGGGCACCGCTTCGCAGGGCGCGGCGGGCGGCAGTTCGATCCAGACCTCGCTGCCCTCTTTCAGTTTTTCCTTTTTCGAAAGCAGAGGCTTTCCGTCGCAGAAGACGCAGCCGCCTTCGATGAGCCTCTGAATATAGCTGCGGCTCGCTTCTTCAAAAAGCTGAGAAAGCACGCCGTCCGCTCTGAGTCCGGCGTGCTCCGCATCGATCGTGAAATTATAGACCGTGTTCTGATTCATGAGATTTTTTTGCGTATTTCGGTTCGAGCCACAGGACGGACAGCACCAGAAGAGCGCATCCGCAACACACGAAAATATCCGCAGCGTTAAAGATGGGAAGAATGTGGATATTGATAAAATCGATGACGTAGCCTCTTGCGGCGCGGCAGATGAGATTGCCCGTTCCGCCGCCGACGATAAGCGCGATCGCGATCTTTTCCGGCGGGAAGACCGCCTTGCCCTTTCGCAGGACATAGACGACCATGGCGATCATGACCGCCGCCGTAACGACGATCAGAAACGTCTGTCTGCCCGTTAATATGCTGAAGGCTGCGCCGGTGTTGCGGGTGTACGTAAAGTCCAGCAGCCCCGGAATGAGCGGCTTCGTGACGCCCAGTTCCATGCCGCGCGCCACCGCCAGTTTGCTCAGCTGGTCGATGCAGACGCACAGCAGGATGATGATCCAGAACACTAGAACGCTCCGCTCTTGTCTTCCGGCTTTACGTTGACGATCGTCTTGAACAGATCGTCGGAAGACGAAACAGCGGGCGCGATCTTCGTGCCGCGGGCGATGGTGCCGTCGTCACTGTTCAGCAGGCTGCCGTCGGGAATGCCGAAGATGTCGTCCGACAGGGAGTCGAACCGCTCCAGTTCGCTTTCCAGGAAGCTGCGGAACTTGACCTTCATGGCGGTGACCCGCGCATTCAGCTTCGCTTCCTCTTCCTTGAGACGTTCCACGTTGTCCCGGGCCTGGCGCTGTTTGAGATCCGCATCCAGCTCCGCGTTCTTTACGAGGATGCTGGCCCGCTTCTCTGCGCTGGCGGAAATGTCGTTCATCAGGGATTTCGCGGCTTCCAGCGTCTTTAAGACGGCGCCTTCCGTATCCTTGTAGCTTTCGACCTTTCCTTTGGTCTCTTCCAGCTGACGCTTCAGTTCCGTGTTTTCGGAGAGCAGTTTATCGTAGTCCGCCATGATCTCGTCCAGGAACAGATCCACCTCTTCCTGGTTATATCCGCGGACCGCTCTGCTGAATTCCTTGTTTTGGATATCGAGTGGTGTGATCATTTTTTATCTCCAGGGGCTCTTGATGCCTTCCGATGCGGTGCTTGCAGACTTCGCTTCGTTCTTGTAGTCCACGCTTACGTTCTCCGGTGCGAAGACGAAGATGTTGTTCGCGACCTTCTGGACGTTGCCGTTGAGAGCATAGGTGGCGCCGGACAGGAAATCGAAGATCTTGCGGGCCGTATCGGTCTCCAGATTCTCCAAATTAATGATGACAGGCTTCTTCGCCTTTAAGCTGTCCACCAGTTTCGGGCTCTCATCGAATCCCTGGGGTTCGATGACGACCCTCTTCATAGCGCTGGTGAAACGGCTGCCGGAGGGCGCTGCTTTCCCGCTGGAAACGGACGGGGACGCAGGCCGGGGCGTTACGGCCGGAGCAGAGCTCTGACGGGGAACGAGAGGCTTCTTTTCCTTTTCCTCTTCGATCTCTTCCTCGTCGTCTTCGATCTCTTCGATGCCGACCAGTTCCTTAAACTTGCTGAAAGCTCCCATGTTACATTCCTCCCATTTTCTTGCTGTAATCTCGTTCGCCGAATATAGACGTTCCGACTCTTATGATGTTGGCACCCTCTTCGATGGCGGTCTCGAAATCGTGGCTCATGCCCATGGACAGGTAAGCGAAGTCCGCGTTGGGGTGTTTGACCCCCTTCAGCGTATCGTACAGTTCCTTCACTTCCCGGAAATAGGGCCTTACCTCTTCCGGATCTTCCGCATAGGGTGCGATATGCATTAAGCCGCGGATCCGGACGTTCGGACATTCGTTCAGAATCTCCTCCATTACCTGGGGCACGTCCTTCGGATCCAGGCCGAATTTGCTCTCTTCGTGCGCCGCGTTCACCTGGAGAAGCACGTCCATCGTCTTTCCGGCTGCCTGGGCGCGCTTGTCGATCTCCTGGGCCAGCTTGACGCTGTCCACGGAGTGGATCATCACGACTTTATCGATGATGTATTTGACTTTGTTGGTCTGCAGAGGTCCGATCAGATGCCAGTTTGCGGGACTGTGGATCTGGTCGTATTTTTTCTGGATCTCCTGGACTTTGTTCTCGGCGATGTCCGTGATCCCGGCGGCCAGCGCCTCTTCGATCTCGTCCGGCTCGTGCAGCTTTGTGACCGCGATCAGCAGGATCTCCTTGGGATCTCTGCCGCTGCGGACCGCTGCCGCATCCATTCTCTTCCGTATCTCTTCAATGTTCTGCGTAATGCTCATGTGTTCCTCCCGCACTAATCCTGAGGCGTCTCCTCTGCGGGTTCTTCCTGGGGAGTTTCCTCCGGTTCCCCGGTTCCTTCCGGTTCCGCCGGTTCTTCCTTGGTCTTCTCCCATTCGAAGACGATCTCTTCCTCTTCCGGCTCTTCGACCTCTTCCGTAACGGTGACGTCGCTCAAGCCGACCGCATCCCGGAGCACTTCGTCGTATACGCCGATGGAGTCTACCAGGACGCTTTCGCCCGCTTCATCCTTTTCGTAGAAGCTGTCCGGCTCCACCAGCGTTTCGCCGGTCGTTTCGTCCTCCGCCAACACCAGGATGCGCTTAAACACGTAATCGCCCCGGATATTCTTGACGTAGACGCCTTCCAGCATCGAGCCGTCCTCCTGCTCCTGCATGGCGCGGGCGGTCGTCGGGATGATGAGGCCGTCGTTATCCTCCGTTACGATCGTCACATCGCAGTAGCGGAGCTGGTCGAAGCCTTCGTAATAACGGTTGGTGTAGGCGATCACCACCCAGTAGTTCTCGTATTGGGTCATGCGGGTGACCGTCGCATCCACCGTTCCGTTCGCCAGCACCACGTCGATCCGCTGGCCCATGGCGTAGCGGTCCATGTACTGGTCTTCGATGCACAGGGCGAAATACCAGGTATCGCCTGTAATGATCTTATACAGCGGATCCCCTTCCTGCTTTGTGGACGTGCGCACCGATTCCGGCGGGGCCGGCTGCTGCGCGCCCTCCTCCTGGGACGGGAAAGATTCCAGCGTAATGTTTTCCGTCGTCTCCGGCGTATAGGTCGCTTCCAACCCGTCGCACCAGTAACTGACGATGCCGGTGGTCTCCATGAAATAGCCGGTGCCGGAACCGTCCGCCGGGTAGATGTCTGCGACTTTGACCCCGAGACGGGTCTTCGCGCCTTCGTCAACGTAATAACCGGCGTTCCCGCTCTGTTCGGCTGTGATCACCTTTTCGGTGCGGAACACGATGCAGCGGGCCGGATTGACCGTCTGCATCTCTCCGTACTGCGCGATGGCCGTGGGGGTAAGCGCCCCGGTGACAGAGGGAACGACGTAGATATATGCATACAGCGCGGCGCAGACGGCCAGAAAAACGATGCCCGCCGCGACGCCTGCAGTCCTTTTGCCTCTTCTATTCATACAAAATATTGTAGCATCTTTCAATGCTCTATTCAATACTTTGTGTTTCCTGCATAACTTTTTCCAGGGCCTTTTTTTCGTCCTTTGTCAGGTCCGGACCCGACTGCAGATAGCGTTCGAACAGGTCCGGCCGGCGCTCTTTCGTCAGACGCAGGGACTGCTCGTACTGCCACAGGTGGATGAGCCTGTGATTACCGCCCACCAGCACCTCCGGCACGTCCATTCCCTCGTAGCTGCGGGGCTTCGTGTACTGGGGATATTCCAGCAGCCCGCTGTAGATGGATTCCTCCGCCAGCGAGGCGCCGCTGCCCAGCACGCCGGGGATGAGTCGGGAGACGCAGTCGATCAGGACCATGGCGGCCAGTTCGCCGCCGGTCAGGATATAGTCGCCGATGGAGACCTCCTCCATGTTCCAGGCCTGCAGAATGCGCTCATCTACGCCTTCGTAGTGGCCGCACAGGATGAAGAACTCCTCTTCAGTGGCCAGATCCTCGGCCAGCTTCTGGTCCAGCACCGGACCTCTGGGCGACATGTACAGGATGCGCTTTCCTTCTGCGCCGAGGCTTTTGAGGGCATCGAAAGCCGGCTGGGGCGTCATCACCATACCGGCGCCGCCGCCGAAGGGCGTGTCGTCGGTCTTTCTGTGCTTGTCCAGCGTGTAGTCGCGGATATTGACGATGTCCAGCTCCAGCAGGCCCTTTTCCGCGGCTCTGCCCAGGATGCTGGTGGTCACCGGCCCGAACATGTCGGGAAATTGTGTTAGGATCGTGACTTTCATCGCTATAACCCATTGATCAGGTGAATGGTGATTATGCGGTTGTCCAAATCGACGTTTTTAATAAATTCTTTGACCGCAGGCAGCAGGAACGTACTTCCGTCCGGCCTTTCGATCTCGTACAGATCCTGGGCGGGGCGGCTGATGATGTTTTTGAGCGTGCCTACGCTGCTTCCGTCTTCGGATGCGACGCGGCAGCCAAGCAGATCGTCGATAAAATACGTATCCGCGGGCTGCTCCCACAAGTCTTCCTTCGCCAGGAGCAGCTCTTTGCCCCGGATCGCTTCCGCTGCGTTGCGGTCGTCGATGCCTTCCAGCTTGAGCACCGCCATGTTCTTCATGTAGCGGACTTTCTGGATCTTCCGCTTCTGGCCGTCCAGCAACACCCCTTCGATCTCGGAGAAGCGGGTCGGCTCATCCGTGTACGGATAGACCCGCACCTCGCCCTTGATGCCTTGTGGCGCCGTAACTTTTCCCAATTTGATGGTATCCATCGATCTCCTTCCGTTTTGAAAAAAGGCGGGTGTGCCCCGCCTTTCTTCCGGGAGAGTCTTACGAGACGATCTCCACGACGACTTTCTTGTTCTGTTTGACTGCGGCTGCCTTGACGACGGTGCGCAGAGCCTTTACGATGCGGCCCTGCTTGCCGATGATCTTGCCCATGTCGGACGCGGCCACCTTCAGTTCGACCACAGTCACGCCGGGATCCTTTCCCGGCAGCTCGCGTACCTGGACCTCGTCCGGGTCGTCCACGAGGGATCTTGCGATCGTTTCTACCAAACCTGTCATAGAAGGCCCCCGGTTATTCCAGGATGCCGGCCTTCTTCAGCAGAGCGCGGCAGGTATCGGTGGGAACTGCGCCGTTGGCCAGCCACTTCTTGGCAGCTTCTGCATCGATGTTGATCTCAACGGGATCGGTGAGGGGGTTGTAAGTGCCGATCTCTTCGATGGACTTACCGTCTCTTGCCGTTCTCTGATCTGCAACGACGACTCTGTAGAAAGGCTTCTTGTGAGCACCCATTCTTCTTAATCTGATCTTAACCATTTGTTACCTCCAAAATTATAGATATCGATCGATCTAAACTGATTTATGCCTTAAAATCCGGGAAATCTTCTTCCGAATCTCTTGCCGAGTTTACCGTTGTTGAGCTGCTTCATCAGCTTCTTGGTGTCTTCGTATTTCTTGATGAGCTGGTTGACCTTCGCCACGGTGACCCCCGCACCGGCTGCGATGCGCTTTCTGCGGGATGCGTTCAGCAGGTCCGGCTTTTTGCGTTCTTCCGGGGTCATGGACTGGATGATCGCTTCCATGGAACGGAATTCCTTTTCGCCGGCATCCATGTCGTCTTCGCTCACCTTGCCCTGTACGCCGGGCAGCATGTTGAGCACCTTGCCCAGACCGCCCATGCCCTTGATCTGTCCGATCTGGTCCAGGAAATCCTCCAGGGTGAACTGATTCTTCGCCAGACGCTTTTCCAGCTCCGCCGCCTTCTCTTCGTCCACGGCTTCCTGAGCCTTCTCGATGAGGGACATGACGTCGCCCATCCCCAGGATGCGGCTGGCCATGCGGTCCGGATAGAACGGTTCCAGCGCGTCGAGCTTTTCGCCCATACCGATGAACTTGATGGGACGTCCCGTTACGCTCTTGACGGAGAGCGCCGCACCGCCTCGGGTATCGCCGTCCAGCTTCGTCATGACGATACCGTCGATGCCCATGGCTTCGTGGAAGGCTTCCGCCGCCGTAACGGCGTCCTGACCGGTCATGGCGTCCACCACCAGCAGGATCTCGTGGGGCTTAACGGCCTTCTTGACCTCTTTCAGCTCTTCCATGAGGGCTTCGTCCACGTGGAGACGGCCTGCCGTATCCACGATGAGCATGTCCAGACCCTTGCGCTCCGCCTCTTTTCTGGCGCGCAGCGCGATATCCGCCGGATCTTTGCTCTCGCGGTCACAGAACACGGGAACATCCACCTGTCCGCCCACCACTTCCAGCTGATCGATGGCTGCGGGACGCTGCACGTCGCAGGCTGCCAGCATGGGGTGCTTGCCCTGCTTCTTCAGGTAAGCCGCCAGCTTCGCGCAGGTCGTGGTCTTACCGGTACCCTGCAGACCCACCATCAGGATGGTGGTGAAACCGCTGGGGGAATACGTGAGCTTGCTGCTGCCGCCGCCCATCAGGGCTACCAGTTCGTCGTTGACGATCTTGACGACCTGCTGGCCCGGGGTGAGGCTCTTCAGGACTTCCTCGCCCAACGCCTTTTCCTTGACGTCGGCGACGAATTCCTTGACGACTTTATAGTTGACGTCCGCTTCCAGCAGCGCCAGCTTGACTTCCCGCATCGCTTCGTTGATGTCCGCCTCTGTGAGAACGCCCTTGCCGCGCAGCTTCTTGAAGATGCCGCTTAATTTTTCCGAAAGACTTTCAAAAGCCATGTTTATACTTGTTCCTCGATGGAATCGATATCGTTCTTCAGCGCGAGCAGCCCCTGCCGGACCTTGGGATCGCCGCAGTCCGCCAGCAGAGCGTTTACGGATTCCCGGGCGCTGTGCAGCACCTGCTCCTGCGACTGGAATCTTACGACGAGTCCGAGTTTCGCTTCGTAATCGCGCAGCGACTTCTCGGCTTTTTTGAGCGCTTCGTGCACGCCCTGCCGGGAAACGCCCAGTTCTTCGGAGATCTCCTGCAGACTGCAGTTCTCCTCGTGGTACAGCGTTACGATCTGCTGCTGACGCTCGGAAAGCAGCGCGCCGTAGAAGTCCATCAGCATGCTGATCTCCACCAAATTGTCCAGACTGCTCTTCATACCTTGAAGATGTTAGCATAAACAAAAATGGCTGTCAAGCGAAAAACTTGACAGCCAAAAGAAATTCTTTTATATGCTTACTTCTCCCACTTCTTCAGGTAATCGGAGAACTGCGCCAGGCCTGCCTTCAGCACTTCGGGATCGCGGAAAGCGCCGTAGCCGACGCGGATGGTCTTCGGAATGTCGAAGTAGTCGCCGGGCACGAACAGGATCTTTCTCTCGTCTTCCATGGCGTCCTTGGCCAGGGTCTCGGAGTCTACATCGTAGTCGTAGCGGATGAGGCAGGTGGTGCCCCAGGGATCGCCGATCAGCTCCAGATGCGGTTCTTTGTCCGCCCATTCCTTGACGATGGCCTTGTTCGGGCACAGGATGGAGCGCATGCGTGCCCACATCTTCTCGTAGTTCTCGAACTCGATGGAGGCGATGATCTCGTCGATGATGCCGCAGCAGATGGAATTGTAGGACCTGCGGGTCTTAAAGACTTCGTACATCTCCGGATCCTTGCAGACGATCCAGCCTACGCGCAGGCCTGCGGAGGAGAACATCTTGGACGTGGAGGAGATGGAGATCGCCTTGTCGTAACCGTAGTCCAGGATGGACGTCTGAGTGTCGGACTGCATGCCTCTGTACATTTCGTCGCACAGGATCCAGGCGTCGTTCTTCTTGGCGATCTCGACGATCTGGCCCAGTTCCTCGTCGGTCAGGACGTTGCCGATGGGGTTGTTGGGGTTGGTGAACGCGATCATCTTCGTGTTTTTATCGCAGGCCGCATCCAGGGCAGCCATATCCAGCTTGGCGCCGTTGTCCAGATCCAGGTTGACGATGCGGGTCTCCATGTTGACGGACTTGGGGATATCGTAGTGCTGCTGATAGGACGGCTTGATGATGACGCAGTTCTCGCCGTATTCCATCAGGCCCATCTCCACCAGATCGTTGGCGTGGGAGCCTCCGATGGTCATCATCACCTGCTCCGGCTTTACATTGCCGTTGGGATACAGGTGGCAGACGCCGGCTTTGACCCGGGGAGAACCGGTGGCATCGCCGAAATGATAATGCAGGCTCTGATACTTAAACTCCTGCAGGAATTTGTCTTCGTCCTCTCCGATCAGATCGAACAGCTCGTTCAGTTTGATCGCACTGACGCAGGAAGAGCCCAGATTGACCTTTGCCTTGGAATCCATGGGGTTGAGCCATTCCTCAACGCCGAACCATGCCATTTTCATAACTGTTTACCTCCAATAAATTATGTTAACAAAAGAGAATAGCCGTTATCCTTGCACCATCATCCGGTCCAGCACCCGGCACAGGTCGATAAAGACGCCGTAGCCGGTCTGGGTGGTCTCCAGACCATATTGAATGAGGGTGAGTTTGCCCATCAGATCGGTGTTTAAAGACACGACCGCGACCAGATCTTCGCCTGCAAAGACATCGTCTGCCGGGATCCGGGCAGGCTTAACGCTGGCCGTAATGGTTCCGTCTGCAGCTTTTTCGCCCTTGCAGAGCAGCTTGATGACCTTGCCCTCCTGCTTCGCCGCTTCGATATCCGCCGCCGTAATCCCGGAGATCCCCACCCGGTCCACCTTGTCCGGGGTCACATCCGCATCCATGAGCACGTTCATAAGGACCGTCAGTTTCGCTGCGGCATCCCAGCCCTCCGTATCCATGGACGGATCCGCTTCCAGGAAGCCCTGTTCTCTGCCGGCTTTCAGGATCTTGTCGTAGGGAACGCCCTTCCCCATCTCCTTGAGGATGTAGTTCGTCGTGGCGTTCAGGATGCCGTGGATCTTGTCGATCGTGCAGTACTGCAGGCAGTGGTCGGCCATGTCGAATGTGGGCGTCCCCGCCATAACCGTGGTCTCGAAGAAGAAGCAGCAGCCCTTTTCCTTCGCCAGATCCCGCAGTTCCTTATAATGCCAGGCCAGAGGGCCTTTGTTGGCGGAGATGGCGTGCTTTCCGCGGTTCAGCGCGGTCTTGATGTGGGTCGTCGCGGGTTCTCCGGTAATGATGTTGAGGGGCGTCAGCTCCATCAGCACGTCGTAGTCCCACTGCGCTGCTGCGGTCATGGAATCTGCGCCGCTGTAGCAGGGTCCCGCAGGATCGAAACGGCCCTCTTCCTCCAGCTGCCGGGTGGCTTCCGCCAGATCGATGCCCTCCGGGCAGTAAAGGCTGCCCCGGCTGCCGGTCGTAATGCCGACGACGATGGGCTCGATGCCCTTGTCTGCCCGGATCTGTTCCTTCGTCTGCTGCAGGATGCGGGCAAAAGCCTTGCCGGCCACGCCGTATCCCAGCAGAAGGATCTTGCATTGTTTCATGGTGCCTCCTTTTAAGCTAAAGTTGCAAGGATAGATTCATATTGACTTTCGATGCTGCTTTCTAACTTTTGAAAGACGGGAATATAATTTTCGATGATCTGGTTGACCAATCGCCGTGCAGCAGTTTTACTGTAAATATGAGCATTATCATTTCGATCTGCCAGCATCTGCAGCCAGATATCTTCTTCTATGCAAGAATAAAAACGGTATGCTTCTTTGATGATCTGCCGGGGAGATCCGGTGCTCGCAGCAGAAACTCCTTCATAAAACAGCAATTCCTTTAAAACCTTCCAGCCCAATTCAAACTGGATGTTAAACATATCGATAATTCCGCTGATAATAAAATCATTGGAAAGATCCTGGTTGCCTGCCATAGAAAGAACAGACAGATTGCTTTTATAGTTATCGAATTTCTTCATACAACACGACCCCTTCTCTTTCGATGGCAGAAAGCAATTCCTGATCGGTGGCTTTATCTAAATCTACAATATCGAACTGCAGCAAAGTTTTGATTTCCTCTTCAATGCGGATGCGGAAGGAAGAGACATTTTCACCCAAAACTGCCAGATCAATATCGCTTTTTTCTTTATAGTCACCCCTTGCTCTGGAGCCAAACAAAACAACCTTCTTCAGCCCACAGGACTTGGCTAAACGAATGATTTCTTCGGCGACAACAGGCCGTAATCCATTATATTTATTATACGATACCGCATTCTCAGCCGCCATAACCAGATTGTTCGTTCTTGAGAAGTTATACTGGACCACCTTATGATCTCCCATATCCATCTCATCGGTCCAAAGTTCGCATTGTGTCATGACCGTCTGAACGGCATCGTCCATGCCTTCCGGAGGATAACGATGCTTCTTAAGAAGTTTCTTTATCATCATCCGCATTTTTGCTCTGGCAGAATCCCGCTTTTGCCAGTCGATCGTACGATTCTTACGGAGAGTATCTGCCAATTCTTTTGTAATGGCGATCAGCTCTTCATTTTCATAAAAGTCTTTAATTGCCTGCGGTTTTGTCAAAGCATCATAAAAGGCCAGTTCATCTGCTGTCAGACCCAGTTGCTCCCCTTCTTTCTGCGCCGCTGCAATCTGTTTCGCCAGATTAAGAAGTTCTTGAATAACCTCTTCGTTTGTGAGCATACCGTTCAAATACCGGTTCATCGCACTTTGGATGATCTCGCTGAATTTCTCAGATTTGACCACGTTAGTGTGCCGATAGATCTGTACCTGTTCTGCAATCAGTTTTTTCAGCAATTCAACCGCGAGGTTTTTCTCCTTCATCTTGGAGATTTCTTCGAGAAACTTAGGATCAAACAGCGAGAACTCCTGTGTTACATCAGAAAACAGGTTGATGACACCTTCGCTCTTTACGCTTTGGCTGAGAAGCGCGTTGATCCTGGCATTCATTTCCGGCAGGGAGATTTTCTTTCCCTCACCCTGATTCATAAGTCGCATAACAAGAACGCGAACCGATTCAAAGAATGCCGCTTCGATTCGCAAATTTTCCTCGACCAAAGATGAGCAGAGCGACAGTGCCTGACGAAGCAGAAGCGATTCCTTCAGGAAATCTTCCCGTTCACGCTCTTTATCAACAGCAACGATAAAGTTGACTGCACCGCTGATAGATCTTGAGCGCTCAAGATCCGTGCCGGCAGTAAACCTGGAGTAATCGTATCCATGGAAAATATCGCGGCAGACAGACAGCTTCTCCAAGAACTTAGGATACGCAACCCGTGCAATATCTGTATCGCCATAGTTCTTCTTGTCTCGCGAAGTATAGTCGTTCATCGCTTCTTTGAGCGCTGCTGCGATGCCGACATAATCGACGACCAAGCCGCCTTCTTTGTCTTTAAAAACGCGGTTTACACGTGCAATCGCCTGCATCAGGTTATACCCCTGCATCGGTTTATATACATACATCGTGGCAAGCGACGGTACATCGAATCCGGTCAGCCACATATCCACAACGATCGCGATCTTAAGCAGGCTATCGTTGTCTTTAAATTTCTTGGCCAACTCATCCTTATGGCGTTTGTTACCAATAACCTTACGCCACTCTTCCGGATCCTTATTGCTTTCCGTCATAACGACAGCGACCTTTTCCGTCCAAGAAGGTCTGAGCTGCAAGATACGGTTATAGATCTTCATCGCGATAGCCCGGGAATATGCGACGATCATCGCCTTGCCGGTAAGCAGATTCGCACGATAGTTCTCGTAATGATCTAGAATATCATCCACCAGAGACGCGATAGTCTGCTCATTACCGAGAATGGCCTCCATCTGGCCCAATTCACGCTTGCTCTTGGCAATAACTTCAGGATCGGCATTATTCGCCATAATGTCGTATTCGGCATCGATCAGGCGCAGCGTAGTTTCATCCAGTTTCAGTTTAATAACGCGGCTTTCATAATATACCGGACGGGTTGCTCCGTCCTCTACAGCCTGCGTCATATCGTAAACGTCGATATAGTCACCGAACACCTCGCGGGTGCTGCGGTCCTTCATCGAAATCGGCGTACCTGTGAACCCGATATAGGTTGCATTCGGCAGGCTGTTGCGGATGACCCTGGCAGTGCCGATCTTGATTTTTCCTGTCTCGGCATCGACTTTTTCTTTCAGTCCGTACTGACCGCGATGCGCTTCGTCAGCCATAACGACAATATTCCTGCGTTCGGACAGAGGTTCGTGGGATTCCTCGAACTTCTGCATTGTGGTAAAGATGATGCCGTTTGCCTTTCGACCATCAAGCAGAGACTTCAAATGTTCCCGGCTTTCCGCGTGCATCGGATCCTGACGCAGAAAGTTCTTACACTTTGCAAACTGTCCAAACAATTGATCGTCCAGATCGTTTCGATCGGTAAGTACCACAATAGTCGGGCTATCCAGAGCTTCCTGCAGAAGATGGGCATAGAAAACCATAGACAAAGATTTTCCACTGCCTTGCGTATGCCAGAAGACACCACCCTTCCCGTCGGTCTGAGTGGCGTGTTTCGTAGACTCTACCGCTTTCTTGACTGCAAAGTACTGGTGATATCCGGCAAGGATCTTAAACTGCTGCAGGCCTTCATTGGAAAAGCAGATGAAGTTCTTTATGATGTCCAGCAGACGTTCTCTCGTAAAGATGCCCTCAAAGAAGGTGTCAAACTGTGCATACTGCGTGTTCTCGTAGCTTCCATCCTTAGTTTTCCACTCCATGAAGCGGTCCTCTCCGGAAGTGATAGTCCCAGCCTTTGAGGTTAGATGATCGCTCATCACACAAATGCAGTTATAAATAAACATGCTCGGAATTTCATGCATATAATTCCGTATTTGTGTATAAGCCTCCGATGCATCCGTTTCTTCTCTGGAGGGAGACTTAAGTTCAATCAGAACGACCGGCAGTCCATTAAGGAAAAGCAGCACATCCGGACGTTTATTGCTGTTTTCAATAAACGTCCATTGATTGGCAACGATGAAAGAATTGTTGTCGGGATTTTTGTAATCAACCAGATAAATAAGTCCGGAGCGTTCCTCTCCTTTTGCAAAATAGCGCACTTCAATACCATGCTGAATATAATCCATGAAAACGGCATTCTTTTGAACCAGTTCAGCATTTTCAAAGTTTTTCAGTTTGAACAGTGCATCTGCAATGGCATCCTCCGGCATAGTCGGGTTCAGCCGGTGCAGGGCAACGTTCAGTTCTTCGTCATAAAGCGGACTATAAAAATCCCTTTCAACATCGGGTCCGTAAACATAACGATAGCCCATATTCTGGAACAGTTCTATGATGGAGTTTTCATAGTCAGCTTCCGTATAGAATCCGGACATATTAAAGCGCTCCTTTTGCAAGTAATATTATCTATTATGTATGATACCCTTTACCGAATAATTTTCAAATTCCAACAAGCCGATTTAAACGAGAATTTACTTCAGCAAGCACAGGCTCTTTACAAGGATCGGTTTGTCGACATGCAACCGTTTGACGGCGAAATGCCTGCGGATTGGCACCTCGGCACAGTTTCGGAAATCATAGAACTTCATGATTCCAAGCGT
>JAGAHX010000006.1 GCA_017626845.1 Bacillota bacterium | reverse complement strand
TAGGTCGGAGGTGTAAGCATGGCGACATGTTGAGCTGACCGATACTAATAGGTCGAACACTTGACCAATGGTTTTTAAAGCATTGTTTAGTTTTGAAGGTACATCGATATCTTCACAAAAAATCTGGTTGCAATATCGTTGGGGTTACACCTGTTCCCATCCCGAACACAGTAGTTAAGCCCTTCAGAGCCGATGATACTTGGTGGGAAGCTGCCTGGGAAAGTAGGACGCAGCCGGTTTTTTGGTCCCATGGTCAAGCGGTTAAGACACGGCCCTTTCACGGCCGTAACCGGGGTTCGATTCCCCGTGGGGCTACCAGATGAGCCGTACGTTAAGTGCGGCTCTTTTCATACACGGCTGTGGTGGAATTGGCAGACACGCAGGATTTAGGTTCCTGTGGGTAGTACCGTGCAGGTTCAAGTCCTGTCAGCCGCACCAATGGATCGGCGATTCCGCCGGTCTTTTTTATGGCTTGACAAATACCCCTGAGGGGTATATAACATAGCAGGAGGTTAGTTATGGGTAACAACAACTGCTGCTGCGAGGGTCACCGCACCAAGATACGCAGCGAAGAAGAACATAAAAAGCTGATGAACCGCTTAAAGCGGATCGAAGGGCAGGTTCGGGGCGTAGAAAAGATGCTGGACGAGAACGCCTACTGCCCGGACATCATGGTGCAGATCTCTGCGATCAACAATGCGCTCAACAGCTTTAACAAGGAATTGCTGGCGTCGCATATGAAGAGCTGCGTCGTCGAGGATATCCAGGCAGGCAAAGGCGACGAGGCCATCGACGAATTGGCGGCTCTGCTGCAGAAAGTCATGAAATAGGAGGGGCCGGTATGGAACAATATAACGTTACCGGCATGAGCTGCGCCGCCTGCAGTGCCAGGGTCGAAAAGGCCGTGTCCAAGGTCCCGGGCGTTACGAACTGCGCGGTCAGCCTGCTCACTAATTCCATGGGCGTGGAAGGAACGGCGAGCCCGGCGGAGATCATCAAAGCCGTTACGGATGCAGGATACGGAGCTTCGCTGAAGGGTGCTGCTACTCGACAGGGTCAGGGCGCATCGGGTGGAGCCATAGACGAAGATCCTCTGAAGGATACCGAGACTCCGAAACTGAAGAAACGGCTTATCCGTTCTGTCGTAGTGCTTCTCGTGCTGATGTACTTCTCCATGGGTCACATGATGTGGGGCTGGCCGGCACCGGCGGCCTTCGACAATCACGTGTTTCTGGGCACGTTCGAGATGCTGCTGGCCATCGTGTGCCTGGTCATCAACGGGAAGTTCTTTACGTCCGGATTCGGTTCCCTGCGCCACGGGGCCCCGAATATGGACACGCTGGTGGCTCTCGGGTCAACGGCGGCCTTCGGCTATTCCCTGGTGGAACTGTTCGCCATGATCCTCGCGCAGGGCAACGGCGACCATGCGCGGGTCATGGAGCTGGGCATGAACCTGTATTTCGAGTCCGCCGCCATGATCCCCACGCTCATCACCGTGGGCAAGATGCTGGAAGCGCGGTCCAAGGGCAAGACCACAGATGCTCTGAAGGGCCTCATGAAACTGGCGCCGAAAACGGCGGTGCTCTACCGGGACGGCGTGGAGGAGGAAGTCCCCATCGAATCCGTGCAGGTCGGCGATATCTTTGTCGTTCGGCCGGGGGACGCGGTGCCCGTGGACGGCATTGTGACGGAGGGTTCCACGGCTGTCAACGAATCCGCCCTCACCGGCGAGAGCATTCCCGTGGATAAGGCGGAAGGGGATCTGGTCTCCGCTGCGACGGTCAACCAGTCCGGCTACGTCCGCTGCCGCGCCACCCGCGTAGGGGAAGACACGACGCTTTCCCAGATCATCAAGACGGTCTCGGACGCCGCAGCGACCAAGGCACCTTTGGCGCGCATCGCGGACAAGGTATCCGGCGTGTTCGTGCCGGCGGTCATCGGGATCGCCCTCGTGACCCTGGCAGGCTGGCTGCTGGCCGGCAGACCCTTCAGTTTCGCCATTGCGAGAGCTATCTCCGTGCTCGTCATCAGCTGCCCCTGCGCGCTGGGCCTTGCGACGCCCGTCGCCATCATGGTGGGCAGCGGCATGGGTGCGAAGAACGGCATCTTATATAAAACAGCGGCATCGCTGGAGGCGGCGGGAAGGGCCGTCACCGTGGCGCTGGACAAGACCGGTACCATTACGGAAGGTCTGCCGAAACTGACGGACATCATGCCTGCGGAAGGGATCGCAGCGGAGGAACTGCTCCGCAAGGCCGCTTCGCTGGAAAGCCGCAGCGAGCATCCGCTGGCGAAAGCGGTGCTGGAAGGATACCGGGAGCAGAACGGCGAAACGCTTCCCGAGGTGGGAGACTTTACGGCGCTCCCCGGTAACGGTCTTACCGCGAAATTGGAAGGAAAGGCCCTCACCGGAGGCAGCCTGAGATTTATCGGACAGACCTGCGGCGTTCCCGATGCCATGCAAAAGCAGGCGGAGGCGCTGGCGCAGCAGGGCAAGACGCCGCTGCTATTTGCGGAAGACGGTATGTTGCTGGGCATTCTGGCGGTGGCGGATACCATCAAGGAAGACTCCCGCCAGGCCGTAAAGGAACTGCAGGGCATGGGCCTGGATGTGGTCATGCTCACCGGCGACAACGAACGCACGGCGAAGGCCATCGGCGCACAGGCGGGGGTCGACCGGGTCATCGCGGGGGTGCTCCCCTCGGAGAAGGCAAAGGTGATCGAGGAGCTGAAGCAGGATGGGAAGGTCATCATGGTCGGCGACGGCATCAACGACGC
>JAGAHX010000005.1 GCA_017626845.1 Bacillota bacterium | reverse complement strand
TCCGGCTCGGGCGTACGCAGGTCCGTAAACGAAAGGCTGACGGGAAATTCGAAGTGCAGACCGCAGGCGCCCGCCGCAGCGAAGGTGCCGCTGCCGATGGAATAGCCCGCGGAATCCACAACGTTTACGCCCAGGGTAATGGGGTGACCCCCTTCCAGCGCGCCGCTCTTTCCCGTTATGAAAGATGGGTGGATGGCGCTGCTGCCGGTGTCGGAGGGGTCATCCTCATTGAAATACCCCAGTCCCTGCACAGCGGACCGGCCGTTGCCGAAGACAGAGTAGATGTTATAGCCGTACTTCCGGTCGACCAAAGGCACCGTAACGGACATGCCGGGCACGTAATCCCGCAGACTTGCGCCGCTGTTGTTGAAATGAAATACCGGCGTTGCGGTGAATTCGATCTGGCTGCCGCTCTTGAGGGTCACCTCAGCGGGAGCGCTTTCTGCAAAAAGCATGGAGCAGTCCCGGCCCCGGTAATCCGTAAATTCCACCTGCCAGTCCTTTCCGCGGACGCCCTCCGAGATCAGAGCAGCGGTCTCGGCCGGCACGGAAACGGTGAACACGGCCTTGTTGTTCGCCTGCAGATACTGGTCCAGGGCGCGGATCTGCGAATCCTCGATGCGGATCTGTTCGCTTCCCTTATTGCCCACTTTCCAGTAGCCGCCGGAATAATGCCACAGGTCCAGCGTCCAATTGCCGGACACCTTGCCCAAAGGCGAGGAAGAGGTCTCCGCTTCTGAAAAAGACAGGGCGGAGACGGGCGCGCTTCCAAAGAGGAGCGTGCCGGTGAGGAGCAGGGAAAGTCCCCTGCGAAGCAGATTGCGAAGCTTCATGGCCGCCACCTACTTCCACTGAAAGACCGGGGCATCCAGGGGCAGCGTGCCGGACAGCTGGTAGCGGTCCGACGCCACCTTGTACTGCACCTGTGTTTTGCCCGAGACCAGGTCCTGTTCCGCCAGGGCAAGGCTGCTTTCGGTGCCGCCTTCCTCCCGGGTGACCGTCACCAGCAGTGCCGCAGTCCCGGCATTCTTCAGATCCGTCAGATCGAAGACGAACTGTGCACCGCCGGCGACCTTCAGATCCTGCCGGTAGGTGGGCATCTTTTCCATGCCCTTGCGGCAGATCCACACGTAGCCGTCCAGGCCCGTGCCGTTTTTGTCGCAGACCTGCACGTCGATCTTGCCGCCGCAGCCTTTGGGCAGCGCGGGCCAGGTGAGTTTTACGAGGTACTTGCCGTCCTCCTTCACGAAACGGGCGGAGGACACCACGGACTGCAGATATTCCCGGGCTGCATCGTCCATAAACGATAGGACTTCCGGGTCGCCCGTCTTGACCAGCGCGCGGGAATCGTCCCGCTCCAGCAGTTCTTCCCGGGTCTTCGGCTCTGAGGGCTTTTCGGCGGGTGCAGGAGCCGGCTGGGGTTCAGCAGGCACCGGCTCAGCTACCGCCTGCGCCCCGGTGATTCCCGACAGCGCCGTCATGGCCGTCGCCGCTTCCGCCCGCGTCAAAAAGCCCAGCGGCCGGAACGTGCCGTCGGGATAGCCGGTGAGTGCGCCGTAATAGGCACAGAGGGCGATGGGGTATTCCCGTTCGTCGGAGGCTTCCACGTCCGTAAAGAGGCGGTCCGCCTGCTTTACATTCTTTCCGCCCAGCCCTGCCCGGTTCAGCAGGCCCGCCATGATGAGCGCCATGTCCCGTCTGGGAATGGGTTCATCCAGGCTGCGGGAGGAGATCTGCGTCTCGCTGAAGATCTCCTGCGCCGCCGCAGCGTCGTAGAAGGGTCTGGCCCAGTGGGCTTTGTAAGGGGTCACGGCCGCGTTCGATGTGCCCTGCCCGCGCATGGCCATGGCGAGGAATTCCCCGTAGGAGACCTGGCGGGAAGGCTTAAAACTGCCGTCGGGATAGCCAGAAACGATGCCCAGATCCCGGGCCGTTTCCACGTAAGAAGCGAACCAGTCCGTCTGTCGCACGTCGGAGAACGGAGAGGCCGCGGAGATGGGCACGGTCAAAAGAACGACCAGTGCCGCTGTGAGTAAAGCGATTCTTTTCATCCTTTCTTTGTCCCCACGCAAAGAAGTTGCCATTATTATACAGGCAACATTTGGCAATTGCAACAGGAAATTGGATGAAATTTACAAAACACAGAGGGACAGGTACTTTGTGTTCCCCTTGTGCTGCTACAAAAACAGGGGGACGATGAAGGGCACTGCGAGGGAGAGCAGAAAGCCCGTTACGAAGGAACAGATGCCGATGCGGGCATTGGTGGCCCGGGCGGCAACGGGAAGGCACACGTCCATGGCCGGTGACCCCGGCAGCGCCACAGCTTCCAGCCAACCGCACTTTTGGGCGGCAACGGGGATGAAGATGACCGAAAACAGCTCCCGCATAACGTTGTGCATAAAGGCGATGGTCCCCGCCGCCACGTATCCTGCATCCAAGATGATGCCGGAGCTCAGGGAATACCAGCCGAAGCCGGACCCGATGGCGAAGCATTCCCGCAGGGAAAGGGGCAGGAACAGGGAGCAAAGCGCGGAGCCTGCGAAGGTGCCGGCAGCTACGGCCAGCGGCAGGATGAAGGCAATGCGGCCTGCGGAGCGGATGTCGGAGGCGATCTTGCCTTCCAGACCTAAGGACATGCCGATCATGACCAGCAGCGAGCAGAGGCCGACGGTGATGCATTTTCCGGATGCGGTGCCCAGGGTCTCCGCGTTCAGCACACTGTTCTTTACAAGCAGGTGGCCGATCAGCAGTCCGGCAGCCACCAGCCCCACCATCTTCAGCGTGTTGGAACCGGTCCCGGAAACGCCGTATGCCTCCTGCGGACGGCCCGGCGCATTGCCGCTGCTGCCCTTTTCCCCGTAGCGGTCGTAGCCCAGAAGGCGCCGGATCAGGGAAACGGAAAGCATGGAGAACAGCAGAACGACGACGGTAAAGACAAGGGCGTAAAGCCCGTATGAACCGATGCTGCGGACGGCTTCTTCGTTGGAGCCGATGCGCAGGCCCATGGCGAAGATCAGAAAGAGGACCAGGAAATTCTGGGCAGGATCAAGCCACGCCAGCCGTGCGCTCCATTTGCGCAGCGGAAGGCCCGCAAAATATCCCAACACACAGCTACCTAAATACATCACAGCATCCTGCATAAAAATAGTCCCTTTCTGCCCTTTTCCGGGCGTCCGGGGACTATTGTACCATATTTATTTTTCTATTTCACTCTCTCATCGTACAGGAACAGCATCCAGCCGTGGGCGTCGTCCGCCGCAAAGTTCTGCAGCTGTTCGTAGGCGGCGTGCATCGTGGGATAGACGTGCTCTATGCCGTCTGCATCCGTGTAGGTCTCAACCGCCGTGGTGATGTCCTGACCGCCCGCGACTTCCCGCAGCAGTTCTGCCACTTCCGGATCTTCCGGGGCCAACTGCTTTTCGTCTGCGAAGATATCCACGAATACCCGGTAGACCGCCTCATCGCCGTATTCTTTCATGGCTGCCCGCAGCGGTTCGGAATACCCTGTCGTGCCGTTCTTCGGCGTCACATAGCAGCCTTCCGGCGCGTCCCCATAACCGGAGACCAGCTCCTTGCCGCCATAGGCATCTTCGTCCATACCGGCGTATGCATAACTATCGCTGGTCGGCATCTCCACCCCTTCCGTGGGCAGAGGTTCTGTCTCCGCAGGAGCCGCTTCGTCGAGCTCCGCCATCTCTACCGGCTCTTCGGCCATTTCCGGCGCGCCTTCTTCGGCGCTCTCCGCCGTCAGTCCCAGATTCATCGTGTTCTTTTGCTCCCCTTCCTGGGTCACACCCAGCATGGGTGCTCCTGCCGCCGGCGTCGCGTCTTTCGAAGCCTGGCCCATCCCCCCGAATGCACCGAGACCCGCCAGACACAGCACCGCGATCGCAGCGACAGCCGTCCCCCAACGGCGCGCTGCGGACCAACCGGCAAAGCGGCCCAGACGAACGACTTTGCGCTCTTCCGGCACTGCGGCAGCTTCCGCCTCCAGCGCCTCGGCGACCAGATCGTCGTCGATATGTCCCATTCCCTTTAACAGATCGTAACCCTTCATATCCGAACCCCTTCCTTCTCCAGGTATTCCTTCAGTTTGCCCCGCGTGCGGAGAAGCGAGCTTTTTACCTTACTCTCGGAAAATCCCAGCGCCTCCGCGACCTCTGCCACCGATTCCTCCATCAGGTAGCGCCGCACGAAGATCGTCCGGTTGTCCTTGGTCTCCGTCCGAAGAAACGTGCTCAGCAGCGCCCCCAGCCCTTCCGGCTCGAACTCCCGTTCGGCCATGGCATCGGGGATGCACTGCTCCATCTCCCCTGTCAGCTCTACCATCTGGGCGGACCGCTTCTGCGCGCCCCGCTTTTCCAGCATGCCCAGCGCGGTGTTCCGGCAGATCTTTACGATGTACGCCAGAAAATAGACCGGCTGGTTAGGCGGGATGGAGTTCCACGTCTTTAGATACGTGTCGTTCTCGCATTCCTCCGCATCCGGTTTGTCCTCGAGGATGCGCATGGCGACCGCCAGCAGCTTTGACCCGTAGCAAAGCCGGGTCTGCTCGATGGCTTCCTCATCTCTCGCGTTGTATAATTCCAGGATCCTGGTATCGTTCAATTCCATACTCCTTTTGTCGATGGGCCCTTCACTCTTACAGACCGATTATACTATATGCGCGTTGCGCCGTGCATGAAAAAAGCCCCGCGTTTTCTGCGGGGCCGGCTGCTCAATACAGCACCTTGCTTAAAAATTCCTGGGTTCTGGGATTCTGCGGATGGCCGAAGACCTCCTCCGGCGTGCCGCTTTCCGCGATGTTCCCGCCGTCCATAAACAGGATGCGGTCGGAAACTTCCCGGCAAAAGCCCATCTCATGGGTCACGATCACGCAGGTCATGCCGGACTTCACCAGGTCCTTGATAACGTCCAGCACTTCGCCTACCATCTCCGGGTCAAGCGCCGAAGTCGGCTCGTCGAAGAGCATTACGTCGGGTTCCATGGCCAGCGCCCGCACGATGGCGAGCCGCTGTTTCTGACCCCCGGAGAGGCGTCCGGGATGCTCGTTCCACTTGTCCAGCAGTCCGACCCGGTTCAGCAGCTCCTTTGCAGCCTCGTCCGCTTCTGCCTGCGTTTTCTTTTTCGTCAGGACCGGCGCCAGCGTAATGTTTTCCGCCACGCTCAGATGGGGGAACACGTTGAAATGCTGAAATACCATGCCCATCTTCTGGCGGTGCAGATCGATGTCGATCCCCTTGGCCGTAATGTCCACGCCCTCGAAGAAGATCTGTCCCTTCTCCGGGACCTCCAGCAGATTTAAGCAGCGAAGAAACGTGCTCTTACCGCCGCCGGAGGGGCCGATGATGGAGACGACTTCTCCTTTTTTAATGTGCTCGCTGACCCCTTTCAGCACGTGCAGGGGCTCGCTCTTTCCTTCTATGTGAAAGCTTTTATGCAGATCGACCGTTTTAATCACTGGTGCGCATCCTCCTCTCCATGACGCCCACCACCCGGTTGAGGATGAGGGTCATCACATAGTATATCACGGCCACGATAAACAGGCATTCCATGGTGAGGAACGTGTTGCCCTTTACGATCAGATAGGACGTCATCACCTCACCCACAAAGAACGTGGAGGCCAGGGACGTATCCTTCGTAATGGTGATGAATTCGTTGCCCAGCGCCGGCAGGATGTTCTTGACGGCCTGGGGCAGCACGATCTTCGTCATGGTCTGCTTGCTGCTGAGGCCGAGGCTTCTGGCCGCCTCCGTCTGACCCTTGTCAACAGCCTGAATGCCCGAACGGAACACCTCGGACACGTAGCAGGCGCTGTTGAGGATAAAGCCGATGCTGACGCTCACGAAGGTCGGGATGCCGGGGAACAGCCGCGGCAGACCCAGATAGAAGACATACAGCTGCAGCAGCATGGGCGTGCCGCGCACGATCTCGCCCAGATTTAGGGCGATGCTGTTGAGGACCTTGTTCTTCGACATTCTGGCGAGGCAGATAAAGATGCCGAGGATCGCACCGAAGAAGACGGTGATCGAAGTGAGCGCAAGCGTATAGCCTACGCCCCGGATCAGAAACACCTTCCAGTACTTGGTCATGATCTTGGCGATATTGGAAAAAAAGCTCACTGAAATCCTCCTGAAACTGCGGGGACGGAACAGAGAAGCGGGCCGCCTGAGGAGCAGCAGCCCGCCTGTCTGATCCGGATCTGTTTTCGCGCCGCTGCCAGCCTAGTAGCTGACCTCTTCCGCCGTATCGATGCCGGCAAGCGCCTTCGCGTCTTCATACCACTGGCCGTAATAGCCGGCTTCGTAAGCCTTCGCCAGGATCTCGTTCACCTTTTCCAGCAGTGCGTCGTTGCCTTTGGTCATCATGATGACGTTGTTTTCGGCCTCTTCGGAGACTTCGAATTCAAAGCCGCTCATGGCGATGGCATCGTTGTTGGAGATGATGGCTTCGCCGTTGCCGTAAGCGACTGCCACGGCGTCCACGATGCCGCTGCGCAGGGCTTCCACGGCCGTTCCCAGATCTGCGTAGAGCACGATCTCGGTGTCGGAGGGCAGCTGCTCCGTGCAGAGGTTATACTGCAGGGAAGCGCTCTGGGCGCCGACCTTCAGGCCGCTGTAATCTTCGGCCTTGGTCCATTTGCCGGCATCTTCCGCCAGCACGATGATGGTCTGCTCCGTCTCGTTGTCGCCGGCGTAATAGTAGTCGGACAGGTTGAAGTTTTCCGCACGCTCCGGCGTGTAGGAGAAGCCGGAGATGGACATGTCGACCGAATGCGTCTGGACAGCCGCCTGGCAGGCATCGAAGCTCATGGGTTCGATGACCAGCTCGCAGTTCATCTCGGATGCGATGAATTTCGCAAGCGTTACGTCGAAGCCTACATACTGGTCCTGGCCGGTTTTAGAGGTATCGACGAATTCCATCGGCGAGAAGTCCGGGGAAAGGGCTACAGAGAGTTTGCCCGGTGCCAAGGTGAGTTGTTCTTCCGCCGGTGCTTCGGCGGCCTCACCGCCAGTCTCTGCCGGCTCTGCGGCAGGTTCTTCCGATGAGCTGCAGGCGGTGACCCCGAAGATCATCAGGGCGACTAACAGGATGGCTAAGAATTTCTTCATTTTGGTTAACTCCTTCTATACACGTTTTCCTTGTTGTTTGGATCGGTTTTTCTTTCAGCTGATGTGTATATTATATTGCATATAAATGAATAGTCAAGGGCTAATATTGCATAATTTGAATAAATATCGGCATTTTTAAATATTTTTATGCAAAATAAGCCGGCATCCTCGCGGATGCCGGCTTCTCGATGCGTTCCTTTATAGGCGCCCGTATGCGCTATGCGACAGGTCCGCCCTGATGCACTTCCTGCTGCGGCTGTTGCTGCTGCACGATTTTCTTCCCCGTCTGGGGATCGATCTGGTTCGCCTCGCAGTAGATGCGGTCCGAACGGTTCTGCAGGTTGTTCGTCAGGTTGGTAAAGCTGTAGTTTCCGGACAGCATCCGCACCATCGCGTCGCCCATGTCTCTGGGCTTTTCGATCGAAGACTTGGCAACGTTGAGGAACGCTGGATCCTTCATCAGCATATCCGTGCGGTGGTTCAGCTTCTCTTCCAGGTTGTCGATCGGATCTCCCTGGGCGGGCTTGGCTGCGATCAGCTGCCGCATCGCGTAGGTCTTCGCCATGCTCTTGATGACAGCCGTCTTCTGCTGCTCGCTGCGCTGGTCTGCGTGCAGACCTTTATAGGCATTCCACTTCTGCGTAAGGTCGTCCTTGACCTCCAGGTACTTCTGGTCGTTCTCGTTGATGCTCGCCGGGTTCGGCATGGTAAACTTGTCGCCTCTCACCCGGATGCCGGGCAGCTTGGGGCTGCCATAGATGTTGGAGGCCGGCTTGTACAGCAGGGTCTGCAGCTTAGGTAGCGGATCCGGATAGCTATTGTTGAGCCATTCCGTCATCTGCTGCGGCGCCTGGCCGATGCCCTTTATGAAGCCCGTAAAGGCCTTCGGGTCGCCGGAGGTGCGGATCATGCCTTCCGCCAGCGTCTTGTGCACCGCCGGATCTTCGATCGCCTTCATCACCGTCTGCTTCATGGCCGGATCGTCCTTTAAGCGCAGCATTTCCGCCTTCAGCGCGTTCTCCGGCAGCTCCTTCCCCTTGTACTGGGGGGACTGAGCCAGATTGTGCAGCGCAACGGTCTTGCAGGCCTGCATAAAGAACTGGCCCTTTTCCTGCTGGGACATGGCCGGGTCAAACCCTGCGTTCTGCTTTAAGGTGCGCTCCCGGGCCGCTTCTTCCAGCTTCGCTAAAGACTTCTGGAACTCCGCCTCCGGAGACTTGGGCACCAGATCTCTTGCCGGCACCCGGATGACGGGCGGCTTTGGTCCGTACTTCTCCATATAGTGGTCTTCGCTGTGCTTTTCGTTGGCCAGACCGTTGGCCACCGTGTTGACCCGGTTTACAACGTTCTGCGGATTGCTGGTCTTGAAGACGCCGTTCAGCAGCATGTGGCCGTATCCCGGCTGCAGGCCCGGCTGGTGGGTCTTCGGATCTTCCTTCAGGCGGGCGATGACCTTGTTCAGGTTCTGGTTCTGCGCCAGTTCGTTCACCTTCTGCTCGATCGCCTCTTCGTTGTTCGCCTGCTCTCCCAGCTGGGACTGGGCGTAGAGTCTGCGGAAGTTGTATTCAAAATCTGCGCCCGCGTTGCCCTGCTCCAGATCCATTGCGATCTGCTCCTTCGTGCGTTCGAAGGGATCGGGCGTAAGCTTGCGGATCTCCGCGTTCATCTTGGCCAGGTCCGCGTTTCCAAATCCGCCCGAGAGTGCTTCTTTGGCGAATTTGCGGTCGCCCGTGCACTTCTTCACGAATTTCTGGAAGGCCGCGTCGCCCTGCAGGGACGCTCTCTGCTCGTTCACCGCCTGCGGCGTCGGGTTGACCCCGAGATCCTTGAGTTTCGCGATGAGATACAGGTTCTCCAGGCAGGCCTTCATCACGGAAGGCTCGGGCATCGTCTGATTAAGCAGGCCGTCCAGCATCTGTTTCTGACTGTTGAAGAAGATACCGTCCGCCGGATCGACCGGGACCTGAGGCGCCTCTTCGAATTCCGGCCAGCCCACAGCCTGGGGCTCGCCCTGTTCGCCTTCCAGATCTACGCCGTCCAGGGCGTCGACTTCGTCGTCCAGATCCTCGTCGCCGTTGAGCACCTTCTCCTGCGCATCCGCTTCGGCGGCCAGTTTGGCTTCCATCTGATGGAAGGCATCCTGCTGCTGTATGTTCTGCGCCTCGCCGTTGATCTCGATGTCGATATCGTTGCCGTCGGCCTGGGCTTCTTCCGCCTGCAGGTTAATGTTGTAGAGCGCAGCCATTTCGTTTGCGAAATTCTTATGCGCTTCCTCGAACTCGTCCGTCGGGAGCGTAAAGACTTCCAGCATGTAGCGCTTCAGCCGGCTCGGATCTTCTGAGAACGCTCTCAGCAGCACTTCGTGTTCCTTCGTCTGGGCGTACTCGTCGTGCATCCGGTTCTTTTCCGCTGTAACGTCCGCCTCGTTGTTGTCGATGGCGCCGTTTCTCTTATACGGCAGTTTTTCCGAGATAATATGCCATGCGCCGGTCACGAAGGCTTCTTTGGTGAGCGCATTGTTGCTGGCGATCGCCTTTTCTACGTTGTTCAGCGCATCGTTCACGTTCTGCCAGTACATGATGCCCTGATAACCGAAGAAGTTGGCACGCAGGGCCAGACCGTTGGGGGCGTCGTTCTCCAGGGAACGGAT
This sequence comes from Bacillota bacterium, assembly GCA_017626845.1. Taxonomy (GTDB): domain Bacteria; phylum Bacillota; class Clostridia; order Peptostreptococcales; family Anaerovoracaceae; genus RUG11894. The sequence continues at coordinate 50,273 of JAGAHX010000005.1, read as the reverse complement.
GTAATCCTTTCTCGCGACGACCTTGCGGTTGGCCGCTTCGACCTCCGCCTCGGAGAAATAGACCCGGTCCGGATTGTCGGCCAGCAGCCTGTTCACCGCCGTGCAGCGCACGCAGCCGTCCAGCGCCGCCTCTCTCTGCTCCCGCTGCCACTCGTATATGCCTGCGCCGGTGGAGTTTACGGACACGATGTGCTTATAGGGCTCCATCGTGTTCTTGCGCAGGTGGAACATCATGTTGCTCACCGGGTGGCTCTGCGGGTCGCGCTGCAGCATTTCCTGGTTATAATGGCTGTCCAGCTGGCGTATGAACTGCGCGCCGCTCAGCTGGCCGCCCTTCACATCGTCCATCAGGTCGTTCAGCGCCTGCGGATTCTTCGCCAGGTGGGCGACCGCTTCCCTGTAGCCGGGAATGCTCTGGATATAGGCTTCCTGCTGGGACTGCTCCGCCTGGGTAGGCAGCTCGTCGTCGGGAAGATCCTTCAGGAGCATCTGGTTGGCGATGCTGGCGATCTGTGCGGACAGCCGCGCCTCTCTCTGCTCGGGCGTTTCGTCGGGAATTGCGACCGCTGCGGCGTTTGCAACCTGGTCGATGGCAGCCTGCCGGTTATGACCGGGGTCATCCAGGCCCGCATCGCGGAGCTGGGTGACCACAGGATCGGCGAAGGGCTCTCTCGCATGGTATTCCTGGTCAGCGAGCTCCCGCAGATCTCCTGCATTGCGCAGAACGTCCAGATAGCCCTTCAGCACGTTCGGGTCGTCCTGGATGCGCTGGTCCAAATCGCCCAGCAGCCGGTCCACAGCCTCCTGCTCGTGCTCGCGCACGCGCTCCACGCCGCTGAAGGCAGGCGAATCGTAAACGCCTATGGAGCGGCGCATCAGCTGCGTATCGATGGGCGCCTTGATCAGGATGCGGCGGTCCATCATGACTTCCCGGATATCCCGGACGAGCTGCTGTCTGCGCTGGTCATCCGCAGCAAGAATGGCAGGATCTTCGCTGGCGGCATTTTTGATGTTCTCCAGGGCCATGTTGTACTGGTGGCCGATGGTATTCTTATCGCGCATCGGGACGTTGGGATACTTCTCCATAAACTCGTCCGTCAGCTTGTTGTACTCTTCCTGAAGCCGGTCCGCAGGCAGCTTCAGCAGGTTCTCCACGCGGTCGAAATTGCTTGCGTCCGCCTGCAGCGCATTCTCGATGGAACGGAAGCGCGCGGAGTAAAGCAGGTCGTTCTTGGACATGTTGAGGTCTCTCGTGCTGAGCGTGCCGTTGTCCCGTTCTCTTCCGGAGAGGCGGGCATCCAGGATGTCCAGCAGCTGGGTGGAAACGGAACCGTAGGCGGTCGCAAAGCCAGGCCGTCCTTCCCGTTCCGCCGCCTCTGCATTGCGGAGCTGATCGCGGTGCTCCTCCAGCGTGCGGACCTCGGACCAGCGCACGACGCCGGAACTGTTGAACACCGTAAACCGCAGCATGTTCGGCCGCTGCAGGCGGTCGTTCAGCATCTGCATGAATTCCTGGTCGTTCACCAGCTTCTGCATTTCCGCCTGGATCTCCTCTTCCGGGATAAAGGCCCGGTTAGGATTGTCCGTCATGAGACGGTTCATCGCGGTAAAGCGGATATAGTCGTCCCTGCGGGCGGTCTTTTCCGCTTCGGAAGTCCATCTGGCGCCGGCGTTGCCCTGCTCCAGCCTCGTATAGGCGTCGTACATCTGCTGCGCCTGCAGTTCGTGCAGGAAGTTGGGTTCCCGCAGATCGGCAGGCACGCCGCCCCGCTGCTGATACGCATAGCCGGACAGGATCTGCGCAATGCCGTCGGCATCCATCTCGTTCGCGGACTGGATGACCGTCTGAATGCGCTGGGGCTGCGCCTTCATGGTCTCCATGGCGTCGCGGAAGTCGGAAGTTTTGGCCAGTTCTCTCGCCATCCGGTCGATCTCACCGGGGGAAGGCAGATCTTCCACCGCCCAGCCGTCCTTCTGGTACTGCTTTAAGATGTACAGCTTTACCATCTCCAGGGCGGCGCCTTCCGCATCGTTCTGCTGCAGCTTCAGCGCGGAATCCGCTGCGATCAGGTTCAGACGGGTCGGGTAGTCCTGCTGCATGCCGGGCAGCATGTAGGAGTTCTGCACCATGGCATCGTAATAGTTGTTGCCGGCAAGAACGGGGATCTCGTTTAGGCCGTGGCCCGCTTCCAGGTAGCCGGCCAGCCTCTTGTAGCTGTTTTCCCTGCGGATCTTTTCCTCTTCCGCCTGCAGCACGGAGGGTGCAACCAGGGCCCCGCCGAAGGAATCCTGCTCCAGCTTGCCCAGGGCCATCAGGCGGGCCAGTTTATCCGCATCGGGCAGGTCGGAGGCGATCACCGCTTCCTTCTGGGCGTCGATGGTATGGCTCATCGCCGCAGCGGGGTCAGCAAAGACCTCTTCCAGCTGCTCGCGTACGCCGGGTCTTTCCAGGAAAAGCCTGCCGCTGTCGTTTGCGGAGGACAGGCCGACGAGTTCTTCTGCACGCTCCGGCCGCTGAATATCTTTCCTCGCCATCTCGTGCATGCGGGCATATCTGCGCATCAGGCCTTCTTTTTCTTCCGCCGTCCAGACCTTGTTTGGCTGGGATGTCAGGTCGAGAAGGTTCTGGCGCTCGAATTCCACCCAGTCCGCAGCCTTCATGCGGCTGAAGCTGGCTGCCATGGGGTCGACAAAATCGCCGCTCAGATCGCGGTTCTGCCGCGCCTTGAGCGCATTCAGGTCGATCGCGCGCTCCAGCAGCGGGAAAACACGCCCTGCGTTGGGCACGGATTCGCCGGCGATCGCCAGGTAGGGCGCGTACCGTCCATCATTGCGGATCTGCTGCTGCAGCTGTTCATACCGGGCCGTCATCTGCGCATCCATCTGTGCATACTGCCCCTCCGGGTTTTCCAGCACCAGCTGGCGCAGGGCGAGATGCTTTACAACGTTGTCGATAAACGCCGGTCTGGTGGCTTTCGTGATCAACGCGCCGCGATCGTTTTCGCCTACGAGGATCTGCTGATGCACGCTGTTGTAGAGCGCGCCGATCGTGCCTGCCTGCGGGGCCGGATAGGGATAGCGGGTCGCTATGGGGCGGACGTGCTGCTGGTAGCTCTGGGCGTACTGGGCCAGGGGCTTGTTGAATACCTGGTTCATCAGGGTGTTGACCGGTTCCAGGTTATGATCCATCAGCGCGCGCTGCATGCCCAGATATTCGTCGGTCCGCTCCACCCGGCGCACTTCTTCCTGTATCTGCTGCTGGGTAAAGAACAGGTTCTCGGAGCCCGCTCTCTGCTGCAGATTGCGGATCGCCAGGGTAACGGCAGCGGTGGATGCCAGCTGCGATTCCAGAAACTCCCGGGATTGGGGCTCGTTTGCGTGGCGCTGGATGAGATTCTGCATCTGCGCGACCTGGTTGTTGTATTCCGGGATCGACAGACCCTGGACCATAGCCTTCAGCTGGGCCGTATTCGTAACATTGCCGGTGACCGCATCCATAAAGGCCTGGTCTTCGTGGATCCGCTGGATCTCAGCCTGCAGTTCCTGCTCGTTCAGGACGGGATTCGGATTGTTGGTGTTTTTATGGGCCTCCTGGATGCGGAGCATCGCAACGTAGCGGACCAGGCTTTCTTCCGCCGTATGCTGCATCTCCGGCTCGTAGTCCTGTTCCGGCATGTCCATCAGGGCGGAATACTCTCTGCGCAGCTCGCTGTTTACGCCGCCCTTGGAAGCGACTTCGACGGCATTTTTATAGATCTCCAGCGAATTGTTCATGCTGAGGATGCCGCTGAATACCGCTGCCCTCTGGGGATCTTCCCGGCAGACCCGGATCGCTTCGTCGATATCGTATTCCTGCAGCACGGTTTCGACTTCCGCATCCAGCTGTTCGCCGGTCACGTGGTCGTTGCCGTTCATCTCGCTGCGGTCTCTTAAACGCCTCATGGCGATGACCCTGGCAGCCTGCAGGCGCAGTGTTTCCGCCTGCTGCTCCGTCAGCGGCCGGTTGTCCATGATGTGCAGGTTGGAGATCTCCTGCTGAGCCGCCGCCAGCCGTTCGTTGATGTTGGGAACGGACGCGGTGCGCAGGTTGTTGAACAGGCTGTTGTAGTAATCCGCCGGGCTCTGGCGATACTGCACGGTCATGTTGGGATGATAGCCGTGCTCCATCGCGTAGGTGACCTCGTTCATGTGCACGGGGCTGTTGATGGCGGAAGTCATCGCGCCGAGCACAGCCTCGTTCGTCCGCACGGTGCGCAGCAGGATCTCCACGTCGCGTTCGTTTACGGCAGCATTGGCGCCGGCCGGGTCGCGGATCATGAAGGACTGCAGCGCAACGGCCCGCATCAGGGCATCGCTGTAGGCCTGCCGCTGCTGGGCCGTAAGTCCGCCGTTCGCCAGCCGGGTGTCGGAGATCTGCCGCATCGTCTGCACGGCGGCGTCGTATTCCTGCTGCAAAGTCCGCTCCGGGGTCACCCGGTAGGTGTCTCTCGTAATGTCCACGAAATCCTCGTGGTTGGCATCCTGCTGCGGATCCAGATGTCTCGCATTGTTGTAGCGGCCGGAGATCTCCTGGGCCGTGGGCAGAGGCTGGGCATCCGCCGCTCTGGGAGCCGGGTGCGTCGCGATCTCCGCATAGACCTTCATCATGCTCTTCGCGCGGGTATTGCCGAAACCGCGGGTGCGGCTGCTGTGCTTGCCATTGCTGTAGGTATCCAGCAGCTGGATCATCCGGTCGTCGTCCGCAGAGCTGAGGGGCATGCCGCCTTCCAGCATGGCGATCTGGCGGCGCAGCTCTGTCTTTACATTTTCGAACTCCTGGCTGTTGCTGCCTCTGGTCCAGCCGGGCACGTAATAGCCGGTGCCGGTCGCTTCCAGTTCCTGCAGCACCTGCCGGTAGGTAACGACGCGGGTGCTGCGGTCCGCATCCGGCAGCACGTCTTCTGCCAGGGGCTGGTTGCGGTAGTTTTCGGGCAGCGCGGCATCCACCTGCTCCCGGAAGTTATGAAGAGCAAACCGTTCCTGCAGTCCCAGATCCGGCTGCTCGAAGGTGAGATTCGCCATGGTGTTGCGGTAGACAGGGTCTTCCATCATCCGGTTGGAGAGGTTCCGGAAGCTGTCCGCATGGAACTTCGTCGGATAGCCTGCGGTAATGTTCTCGCGGGCATCCATCGCGTATTGGGTGATCAGATAGATCTGGGAATTCAGGTGGGCTTTTCTCGCCAGATAACCCTGGCTTCCCGCGGGGCGCGTTTCGTCGTGCTCCAGGTCCTCCAGCTGCTCCAGCAGCCGGCTGACATAAGGATAAGCCGCCGCCTGATATGCGTGGGTCAGTTCCGTGATCTGATTGTCTGTATATTGAGGTCTCGGCATATGATTTGCTCCTTTCACCTATCACTGTCTCGTTGTACTCCTCTATTGTAAAATGATTTGTCCAACAAATATCCAACAAATTCGAACATTTTTTCAGGATTTTAAGAAATCTTTTCGAACATCAGAAAAGCGGACCCGTTTCGGATCCGCTTCTATTGCTTTCTATTCGATGATGTGGGTCACGCCCTCGCCGTAAATGGTAGTCCAATCGTTCTTCATGGACACAGGCACCCAGTCGAATTCCTCGCAGAGCGCCGCCATCTTGTCCGCCTTGGACTGGCTGCCGTTCTCCCGCAGCGTGTCGTCGCAGCAGAGCATAAAGGCAAGGCTCCGGTACGGATTGTTGTAGGTAACGTACTCCGCCATGCTGCTGTCGCCCGTGCTGTTGCCGAAGGAGAGGACGGGCTGCTGGCCGATCTCCTGCATGATGACGGAGACCTTGTTCATCTTCAAGTTCTTGATGAGGAAATCGCCGCCCAGGACCAGCTCCTCGCCGTCTTTAAAGACGTAGCTCAGGCCGTCCGTTTCGCCCTGGCCGCTGGAGACGATAGCTTCGTCGGAGCCGATGATATTGCGGTTGGGGATATTCAGCACGCTGTTATCCAGGATGCCGCGCACGATGAGCCGGTCGGTGCCGCTCACGACGTAGACCGTAAAGCCGTTCGCCTGCAGGTATTCCACCACCTGTACCATGGGCTTGTAGAAGCCTTCTCCGCGGGTCATGCCGGTGTAGCCGGGCATCGCCAGCTTCTTGAATTCCTGGATGTAGTCGTTGAATTCCCCGATCGTCATGCCGGCAAAGGAGGACGCGATGCATTTGCCGTGGTCCACTTCCAGGCCCGCGAAGGACTCGCCGGTCTCGTTCTGGGTGCGGATCTTATTGGCCGTTTCCTTCTCGAAGTCGCTGGCCTTGTCCTTATACGACGGATCTTCCAGCACGCGGTGGACCAGCAGCATGTAATCGAAATAGTTAGGATCGGTCTCGCAGAACAGCGTGCCGTCCAGATCGAACACCGCGATGCGGTCGGTCTCGGGGATAAAGTCGCGGCTTTCCGGATCGGTGACCGCCTCGATATAGGCGGTGAGTTCCTTCTTCGCCCGGGCATCGTCTGTCCAAAGAGACAGGGGCTGCGCCTCCTTGACCCATCCATCGAACACCATCAGCATGGCCGCTGCCTGGGCTCTGGTGAGGGTGCCCTTGGGGCTGAGTTTATCCGCGCTCGTTCCGCTGATGACCCCGGCAGCCACCGCCCACTGCAAGGCGGAAGCGCAGCCTTCGGAGATCTCGAACGCGTCAGTATAGCTTAAAATATTGGTGTTTTCGCCGATGCTGATGTCTGCACCGGTGAGGGCTGCGTAGTTACGCAGCAGCACGGCGGTCTCTTCTCTGGTAAGAACCCCGTTCGGAACGATCTTACCGTTCTTCTGGGAAAGCACGCCTTCCGCGGCTGCCCAGCGGACCGCCTCTTCGTACCAGCTCTCCGCGGCTACGTCGCTGTAGGGCATGGCGTAGTTGACGACGGGCTTGCCTTCCTTTGCCCAGAGGATCGTCAGCAGCTGGGCCCGGGTGAGAGCCGAGTCCGGACTGAATCTGTCCGCCGCCGTGCCGCCCATCAGGCCGTTGTCTACGGCGTAGTTGACGGCCTTCTCGTACCAGGCGCCCTTTGCGACGTCTGTAAAGACGTCCGCCGCATTGTTTGCCGCAAAGGCCGGTGCCGGTGCGAGCACCAGGAGAACGACTGCCAGAAGAGCGGCCAGGGAACGTGTGGTTTGTTTGTGTTTTTTCATGATCTCTATATCCTTTCTATGATCTGTTGGGGACGGTTCTTTTTTATATCAAAATGATATAAAAAATAACCGTCCCCGATATTTCACTATCTGTGCTATTATACCACTATGAAGCGAAACCACTCAAACAAGTTCAAGATCATTCTGATCGCAGCGGCGCTAGCCCTGTGTATTTTCGGCGCGCTTTCCGGCGAAGCCTCGATCGTCTTTACGAAAGCAGCCACCATCTGCATGGAGTGTATCGGCCTTGATTAAACATCTGCGCAAAATCGTACAGGCCGGATGGGGCTTGCTTTCCAACGGCTATATAAAGGGATTTCTGCCCGGCGCACCCCGGCTCTACACCGGTGCGCTGAAGCATTTCTGCGTGCCCGGGCTCAACTGCTATTCCTGCCCGGGCGCCCTGGGCGCCTGCCCCATCGGCGCGCTGCAGGCGGTCCTTACGGAGCGACACAGAAGATTTCCCTTCTTCGTGCTGGGCTACCTGGCTGCCGTAGGCCTGCTGGCCGGACGCTTCATCTGCGGCTGGCTCTGCCTGTTCGGGCTGCTGCAGGAGCTGCTGTACAAGATCCCCACGCCCAAACTCACCGTGCCGGAAAAGATCGACAAACCGCTCCGCAAGCTGAAATACCTGGTCCTGGCGGTCCTGGTCGTCGGCCTGCCCCTGCTCTACCGCACGAAATACGGGGCCGGGCTGCCCTTCTTCTGCAAATACCTCTGCCCGGCCGGCACCCTGGAGGGCGGCGTATTCCAGGTGCTCTTAAACGATGCCCTGCGGCCCGCCTTGGGCGCCCTGTTCCGCTGGAAGATGCTCATCCTACTGCTCTGCATCGCGGCCTCGACCGTCATCTACCGGCCCTTCTGCAAATATCTCTGCCCGCTGGGGGCCTTCTATTCCCTCTTTCAGCGGGTCAGCCTGGTGCGCCAGCGCTTCGACAGCCGCGTCTGCACCGGCTGCGGCGCCTGCAGCAAGGCCTGCGCCATGGGCGTTGACCCCCGCATCGCGCCTAACAGCGCCGAATGCATCCGCTGCGGCGAGTGCCAGAAGGTCTGTCCGGTTCACGCCCTGTCTTTCGGCACCGACAAAAAACTTTCTTCCGAAGAACAAATTTCCTAGCGCCCTGTTGGACATGTGTTGGACAACGGGGTGTATTTTTTATAGCAGACAAGTATTGTATCGACATGAAAGGAGCGCCCATCCATGAGTGACCCCCTGAAAAATCAAAATATCATCAACGAAGAACCGTAAAACTGGCGTAGATTTTCATTGAAATCTACGCCAGTTTGCTTTCATGGGCTCAAATGACTTAGGTTTTCTAAGTCTTTTTGTCTCATCTTGTTAAATTGGCACACCCCCTGCATTGAAGGCTTACGCTCTGTTGAACTTGTCCTTCCCCTGCTTGCAGCGCGGGCACTTCCAGTCTTCGGGCAGATCCTCGAAGGCGACGCCGTCGTGCTCGGCGGGGTCGTACAGATAGCCGCAGATAGAGCAGACGTACTTGCCGCTGGCTTCCTGGGCGGAGAAATCCGGTTCGGCCAGCACGGTGGGAACGGGGTTGTTCAGATCCATCACGCGCTTGGCTTCCAGGTTTTCGTAGCCCTGGGGCGTGTGGGTGCCCATGTAGACCGTGGGATGGTTGGCGACGAACTCGCGCACTCTGTCCATGGTCTCTCTGGCAGCAGCCAGGTCGTCGAAGACGACGGAGAGCTTGTTTTCGTACAGGGCTTCGTCCACGTAAGTGATGTCGCCGTGCATCATGTAGAACAGGCCGTCCTGTTCTGCGATGACGATGCTGTTGCCGAAGGTGTGGCCCTTGGCCTTGATGAAATAGATGCCGTCCGCGATCTTCTGGCAGGCGGGGAAGTTATAGTAGGCGCCGTCGGTAAAGGTGACCGGCTCCAGGTTGGGAATGTCCTTCAGTTCTTCCACGCCCAGTTCGTCCGCGTTTACGTAGATCTTGGCGTTGGGGAAGGACTTCAGCTCGCCGGAATGGTCGGAATGCTTGTGGGTGAGCAGGATCTTCGTCACCTGCTCGGGCTTGTAGCCAAGCGCCGCAAAGGCTTCCATATAGCTGCAGATGTCCTTTCCGGTATAGACCGCGCTGGTCTCATCGGGGTGTTCCTCCGGCGTTCCTGCGGGAAGACCGGTGTCTACCAGAATGACTTCGTCTCCGGTATCGATCAGCCAGTTCTGCAGGCTGCCGCGGTAGCGGATGTTCGGGTCAAACTTGTCCAGGCCCTCCTCGCCGCCGAAGGCGAAGGGCTGACCGTAGAAACCATCGGTTCTGAATTTGACTGCTTTGATCTTCATGTGTCTCTCCTTTTTTGTGAACGGTTGATATGTCTTGAAACAATTACCATATTTTGCGCAGCCCTATTATACCATACCGCCTTATGTCATCCAATAAGGCGGCCTGGGCTGTTCATCCGGGCCCAGCGGCACCTGCACGTCGGTGCGCTTTTCGTCGTACAGCTGTTTATGCCACCGCATGATATCGTTGATTCGATAAGCTTCATCGTTAATAAGCAATGCCTGCCAGCGAAGGCCGCAGGTCGCCATTTCGTAGGCAGGGCGAAAGCCGTTGCGTTCGTAGAAGGCGATCCGCCGTCTGCGGATGGCGTTTTCCGCCTCGGATGACCCCTCCACCGGCAGCTCCGACTCGCAGACCAGGGGTCTGCCCTGCCCTTTCAGCTGCGTCAGCATCCAGGCGCCCCAGCCGCCGTTTCGCACAGCTTCCGTAACCCCCAGATAGTCCAGCAGCACCAGGGGGATGCCGGGACGCTTCCAAAGACACGCAAAGCCGATGGGGTCGTTGCCGGGACCGTCTTCAAACAGGCCCCAGATCTCGTAGCGGTCTTCCGCCAAAAGGCGCTCAAAATCCGCCCAGGGCTTGATCTCATTGGGCTCAAACCCCTCCGGCAGCAGCACGGCGTACCAATATTCGATCTCTGGCTGGGTCATGCGGCGGAATTGCATGGATCTACCGGACGATCTTCACGTCCGGGCGCTCGGCCTGCAGATACTCCAGGATCTCCTTGCCGTAGCGGCGGTCGGTGGAAATGATAAAACCGAGTCCATCCTTCGTAAAGAAGCTGATCGACTCGTCGAAGATGCGCACGAAAGCCAGGTTGTCCCAGCCGATGCGGACGGTCTGGCTGTCCCCCTTGTTCAGCTCCACGCCCTTCTCGTCCATGGTGAATACGGACGTACGGGGGTCGTTCCGCATGTTCTTCATGGTCTTGTTCAAGTTCATCCATAAAGCGCCGCTGAAGATCGCGACGATGACGAGCGCCACCAGCGCAACGGTGCCCAGCGTATCCCAGCCCCAGGCGATGTTCATCGCGGCGATGAGCACCGCCAGCACCGCGCAGAGGATCGTGTAGATCTTATAAGCTTTAAAAAAATCGGTGAGCTTGCGCTCCGGCTTCTGTAAAAAGCGGCGGTACTGCGCGGCAACGTTGACGACTTCCCGGTAAAAAGCTTCGCTTCCCTTTTCTTTGATCTCTAATCTCATAAAAAATCTTCTCCTTTTTCAATTGGCCTAATTATTATAGCATACTGTTGGACATTTGTTGGACGGCGCCGACCGGAAAGCGATCGATGAAGGCCTGAAAGTCATCAGCAGAGATCTGGGATTGGAACTGGATCTGGAGGCGATCAAGGCGCACAAGCCGGCAGCGGAGAAAAATGCCGGGGCGGACAGATCGAAAGACTGCGGGAAGAGGCAGGCAAGCTGAAGGATAAGAGGGAAGAACAGAAAGAAGCAGCCAAAAAGGTGGTGGATGCGTTCAAAGGTAAGGGCCCGCAGGTCGGCGAATGATCCGGCGGGAACCCGGCGGGGACGGTTCTTTGTCTCACGAAAGCAAGGTCGTATAGCGATCCTGTTCTTTTGCTTTTTTGACGAAACGGACATAGAAGAAGATCAGGACCAGACAGAACGCAGCCAGCGTGACCGGTGCGAAGATGAAAAAGTCGCCGCGCTCGGTCATGCCCTCGGTGAGCGAGAAGTCGTACAGACCGTGCATCAGCCAGGCCAGAAGGAAGCCGAGGACGGCAGGTCCTTTGCGGCCTTCATACCGCGATTTTCCGTAAAACCAGCCCATCACGTAGCCGAAGCCCACGTGCATGATCGTAACGCCCCGCACCAGCATGTGGATCGGCCCGGAGCCGAAGGCGTAGGGGATCGCTTCCAGCACTTCAAAGCCCAGCCCCACCAGCATCATGTAGACCGTATATTCCAGCCAGGAGCAGGAGATGCCGCGGGTCACACGCCGCATCATGAGGAATTTCACAAGTTCCTCCGCGAAGGCGATGGCGATGAATTTGTAGTAAGCCTGATACAGGACAGAGTCCGCGTGACCCATAAACAACAGGCGGCCCGCAACGTTGAGCACGAACGAAGTTCCCACGACCGGAAGCACGGCGAACATGCCTTTCAAAAGGGACTGCCGGCAGCGGTCTGCGTAGCCTTCCGGCATGCCCTGCTGCTTTTTCAGCCAGAAGTACAGCACGAAGGCCGGTATTAAACTGATGATAAATGCGAGGATCAACATGGATTTATTTATCTTCCGGGGTCCAGGACTCCTGCAGCTTATCGATCTGCAGCACGCCGGGAACTTTTACAACGACCTGATACTGGTCCTCGTACACGATCTCCCCGGGCGTGTTCGTATACACCAGGTAATAGGGATGGTTGTAGCGCTCCAGCAGCCACAGTGCCGGGCGGATCATCTTCATCATCTCGTCCGAGTTCTCCGTCTTGAAGAAGCAGACGACCTTCTCCTGGTTCTTGCATTGAGGCGGCCAGGGCAGATTATCGGCGAACCAGTCGTCGATCTCCCGGTAAAGGCTGGCATCTTCCTCATCCATCACGTCGTCCTGGATGAGCTGCCAGCACATGCTGAAGATGCCCTTGGCATACATCGTATTTTCCGCCAGTTCCTGTCCCTGGATCCGTAAATATTTATAATGCATCATGACGGCACCTCGCTGTTCTTTCCTATCCAGTTTAATATGAAGTGCCGGACGACGCAAATGGATTCCAAAGAAAAGCGGCACCCGAACGGGTGCCGCTGAACATGCCGATCCGCTTGAGGATCAAATGCTCCAACCTGCGCTGGCATTTTGCAGCTGCGTCATGCGTCTGAAAAGGCTGTTTTCCTTTGCAAAGAGTTCTGCCGGGCTGCCTTCTTCGGCCACCTTGCCATCGCCCAGAACAACGATCTCATCCGCCGCTTCCACCGTCCGCATACGATGGGCGATGACCAGCACCGTTTTTCCGGAGAGCAGCCGTGACAGCGCGCCTTGCACCTTCGTCTCGTTTTCTACATCAAGAGAAGCCGTCGCTTCATCCAAAAGCACGATCGGTGCATTCTTTAAAAGGGCACGGGCAATCGAGATCCGCTGGCGTTCACCTCCGGAAAGTTTTGCTCCGTTTTCTCCGATGGGCGTAAATGCTTTTGCTGTGCACCCAGCTTCTCAGGCGTATCATTCATTTAGTTTCTTCCTCATAACCGCCACAGCGCAGGGAATGCGGCCTTCGGCCAGCGTGACCCGTACATCGGCATATCCAACTTCGGAGAAAAACTGCTTGTAGCTATCCACCGTAAATTCCCGCTTGAAGTCCGCCCCGGCCTTGTCCAGCGTCGAGGACAATTTGCCGGGGTCACCGTTCTCGGCTTGATTCATATAGGTCGGAATGATCAGCAGGCCGCCGTCTTTGCACACGCGGTTCAGTTCGCGGAGGGCTTTCAGCGGTTCATCCAACAGATGGATGACGTTGCCGGCGACGACCTTGTCGAAACAGCCGTCCGCATACGGCAGCGCGGTAATATCGGCCTGTGCAAAGGATATATTGGAAAATGCGGCGCAGTTCTTTTTCGCCTTCTGCAGCATCTTTGCCGAAAAGTCGGTCGCAGTAAGATACCTGCACCCCGGCGCGATGACCGCACTCAGCAGACCCGTTCCGCAGGCGCATTCCAGAACGATGTCCCCAGGCTCGATCTGCGCGGCCACGATCCTTTTTAACGATCGATGCGTCTTTCGGTTGATGACATTTACGAAAATGTCGTAGACTCCTGCTACGCGGTCCCAGAACATGATGGTTTCCTCCGATTTCCGTCTCGGTCGACGGACGTTAGCCATTGCTAACCACATACTATCATAACGCGCTTTCCGGGAAAAAACAAGGGGGATGGTTCTTTGTCCCACGAAAGCACTGCTGAGACAAAGAACCGTCCCCGTTATCGATTTTTCTTTCTGGGCATGCAGCGCAAATTTCGCGGATTTTAAGAATGTATCGTTTTTCTGCAATTTTGCGGTTTATAGATACATGTTTCAATAATTCCCGGCTTTTACCCATGCCGGCTTATGTAAACTTGTATCGAAAACCGCTGATAACGCCAAAAATCGATACATTACGACAAGTTCACTCTAAAAAATCGATGCCCTGAGAATCGCCTTAGCCCGATAGATTAAAGCCAGGCTCACAAGATGTATCTAAATCCAACAAAAAAACTCAAAAACGATACATTTTCTCCAGCCACGTTTTTTTCACTACCTTTTGTCCTATCACTCCAGCGAAAAAGATGGCACCCAGTGGATACCATCCTCTTTGCTTCTGCGCTGTGCGTACAGATCTCTTGGGGTCAGCTTTACAATGGATCCTGTTCAAGCTGCTGCACCAGAGCACTCTGGATCGCGGTCACCCGGCCGATCGTATCTTCCACATTCGCAATGGCATCCTTTATTCTGCCCTGCATCAGGAAATCTGCAAAAAGGCCATCCAAAAAATAATCCGCAACCGTCAGCAGATCTGCGTTGTTGAAACTCAGATCGATCGTTTCGCCGACATCTTCGAGCTCTCTGCTAAAATTCCGAAGGGCTGCCTGTGCATTTGCAATGAGCTTTTCCGCCTCATCCATATTGCTGTGCTTGAACCAGGTCGAAAAAAAGCCTCCTCCAAGCATATCGAATATGCCCCAGCCTTGTGCAGCCTGTAAGGAGTCTCGTGCTCCTTCCAAAGAACGGAGTGCACGATCGGCAGCGTCGATCGCTTCCTGTATTTCGATCTTGTTTTGTTCCAGTTCCATACTCCTCTTGATTCCTTTGCAGACTATCCTGCACCGTTCCATTCAGCGATATAAAAGATCCCGGCTTTTCTTACATCCCAGTATAACATAGGCGTTTTCGTGTCCATAGTCTGCGGCAGGTAGTGCGCTGCATCCACTTGATAGATCTTCATATCCTCTTCTTCGTAATAGGACTGATCGCTCAACGGAATTTCGACCGCAGAGGGCATCAATTTGACCTGAAAAGCCGCTACCGGCTGGAGGTCTTTGACCAGCGCCCAGCGAACGGCACGTTCCGGGGTTGTGGGAGTCAGCAGGAGGATGGAAGCCAAAATCAACAGCGCAATCAAAAACGTCAGGATGTCTTTGAAATTAAGGCCATCCCGGTTCGTTTTCCATCTGCTCTGTTTCGTATCATATTGGGGAACCTGGAAAGGTTGCCGCAGCAGGTTCATCTCTTGCACCTCCTTTGCCTTCAGTTTAGTCAATCCGTTCCTCTTTCTCTTTTGAAACCCTGTCATACTCCTTCATTTGTTTTCTTCGTTTCAAGAGTTCACGAGTTCCTGCGTAAAGAATATGGATTATCGCAATAAGAACAACAATATCTATCATGATGGGACCTCCCATTTACCTCAATCCCATAACAAACACGAACAAGGCCAAGACCGGGAACACCGTCCAGGCTATATAACGACTGGCGATCTCCCAATCGGAAGGCTCCGCATTCTCCGGGTCGGCGATCCGAAAACGAAGATGCCAGCGGAACAGCTCGTCGGCGAACAGGATGCTGAAGGCGGTCACAGCGCAGAGGAGCAGGCCGCTGAACCAGCCAAAAACGTCCCCTTTATGCGTCAGTTTGGGGCCGGACATCAGATCGATCAGTTCGTAAACCGAAGGTTCGACCTCGTCTTCCATGGTCAATGAAATACTGCTGACGCTGCTTCCGTTCGATGTAAACAGCAAACGATTCGATCCGAATAGGATTTCGCAGCCGCGGAAGATCACCTGTTCGCCGCATCGAAGTTCCAAGCCCCTGATATCTTTTCCGGAATACTCCATCGGCATTTTCTCCGGGATCGCGGAAGGATCCTCCTGCAGCGTATAAGGGCCGAACGTCTCCTCCCCATACTGAAATACCACGGTGCCGTCCGCAGCGACGCTAAAGGATGTAGGTACAACGCCGTGGTGTCTACCGGAATACACCGTTTTCCCGTCCTCTTCCGAAGGCACGAGGATCATATCGAGATAGCGAAAGCCCTCTCTGTGCAGCGTGACCCAATACAGCACAGAAAATACCAAGACCATAACGAGCAGCACAGCCAGGATGATCTTTTGGTAGATTGTTAGTTTTGAACCCTTGCTCATCGAATACTCCCTTTTACTCTGCGACCCATGCCGCACCTTTCAGGTCGATATAGAATGCATCCACCAGACCGTCTTCGCTGACAAAATAATTGCCTGTGAACCAATAGTTCCAGGGATGGTCCGAGGTTTCTTCAACCAAGCCGATACGATAGAAGAAATAGCCGGGCTCGGACCCGGGAGAGACTTCTATGTAGCCACAGAGCCAGTTCTCGCCCTTTTGCTTGCAAAGGTACTCCAGATCATACAAAGACCGTCCTAGTAATACGTTTTCGAAGCCGCGCTCCGTCATATATGGTTCGATGCCGGAATACAAAGTCTCGACCGCACCGCCGCCGTACACGCCGTCCGGGGCCTGTACATCCACGAATTCCGAACGGCCTCCCTTGCCGATCGTAAAGAATTCCCGCAGGAAAGCCAGTCCGGGATACTTGCCGTTTGGATCCGTCCACGCTTCACAGAGGCTCCAAATCCTTTCCTGATCCTTTTTATTGATGCGAAACGTCCCTTCTCCCCATCTGCGGCCGCCCGGGGATTGCTGACTGATCCGGCCCTGTTCCGAGATCACTACTTCCGATCGGACCTGTTGATTGCCCAGCGTGACCAAATAGGAATTTCCGTGAAATACGGTCTGCCGCCCGGGAAGAAGAAAGTGTGCAGATGCATCGCGCATCACATCCAGGAAGGCAGAGGAATCTGCTTTTGGAAGGGTCACGTCGATCGTAAGAGGATCTTCCCCGGCGACGCGCTCCTGGATCCGGACCGTCTCCGCTTCGCCTCGGCCTTCACCCAGCCAGGCGATATCGTACAGCGAATGAGGCCAAAGAAAAACATAGGCCAGCACCGCAGCGCAGATCACCGTCGCCAAGATTCCGCTTACATGACGTTTTTTCATGGGGTCACCTCCTTTTCCTTCAGTCTATCATAGTGCGGTTGGAAATCAATTACAGAACCGTTACAAACGAAAAAAGATGGCACCCAATGGATGCCATCCTCTTTGCTTCTGTGTTGTGCGTACAGATTAACGCTTGGAGAACTGGGAAGCTCTTCTGGCCTTCTTCAGGCCGTACTTCTTTCTTTCCTTCATTCTCGGGTCTCTGGTCAGGAAACCGGCGGCCTTCAGGGCAGGTCTGTTCTCAGGATCAGCCTGGCACAGAGCTCTGGAGATGCCGTGGCGCAGAGCGCCGCTCTGACCGGTGGTGCCGCCGCCGTAAACGGTAGCGATCACGTCGAACTTGCTGTCTGCTGCGACGAGCTGCAGGGGTCTTCTGACCTCTCTCTTCAGCAGTTCCATTCCGAAATAGTCGTCCAGGGACTTCTTGTTAACGGTGATGTTGCCGTTGCCGGGGACGAGTCTTACTCTGGCGACGGAAGACTTTCTTCTGCCGGTTCCGCAATATTGCATTTTAGCCATTTTCTACTCCTCCCTTCCTTAGAATTCCCAAACTTCAGGCTTCTGAGCTGCGTGCTTGTGCTCGGGGCCTGCATAGACCTTCAGCTTCTTGTACATCTGGCGACCCATGGGTCCCTTGGGCATCATGCCCTTGACTGCGTGGCGGATGATCTCTTCCGGATCCTTAGCCTGCAGCTTTTCGAAGGTGATCTCTCTGAGTCCGCCGGGATAACCGGTGTGATGCTTGTAGATCTTTTCCTTAGCCTTCTTGCCGGTGACTTCGATCTTCTCGGCGTTGATTACGATCACGTAATCGCCGCAGTCGATGTACGGGGTGTAAGTCGGCTTCTTCTTGCCTCTGAGAATGGAAGCGGCTTCGGATGCCAGGTGACCGAGGGTCTTTCCTTCTGCATCCAGGATGTACCACTTTCTTTCGACCTCAGAAGGCTTTGCAATGTAACTGGACATGGTTCAAATACCTCCTTGTCTACTCATATGTGCGGGGCGTGACCCGCCCATAGATTTCGACGCCTACTCTGATGGGTCCAACCATCGGTTTCGGCACTACTACGAATAGCTCGGCCTAGGGCCTCTGGGGCCTGTGCCTTTGTTGTCACGCTCAAATATTTTACAGAATAAAAATATAAGAGTCAAGAAAAAGTTGAGAATTGAATGCTTTTCCCGTCGCTTCGACAGGCTCAGCGACCGTAGCATAGACGGTCCCTGAGCCTGTCGAAGGGACATATTGAATTACTCGTTCTTCAATCCTTCCAGCACGGACATGTTCATGGCGCGCTGAGCCGGGCTGTAACCGGACACGACGCCCACCATGGTGGAGAACGCCAGCGCGGCCAAGACCAGCCAGATCGGAATGATGGAGACCTTGCTTCCCATGCCGAAAGCGCCGCCGATGGCGCCGGACAGGAAGTGGTTCATCACGTAAGAGATGCCGTAGCTTAAGGCCACCCCGATGACCCCGCCGCCGAAGCCGATCATGCCGGCTTCCAGCAGGAACATCTTGCGGATATCCTTTAAGCTGGCACCGATGACCTTCATGACGGAGATCTCTCTCGTCCGCTCGTACACGGACATGATCATCGTGTTGGCGATACCGATGGCCGCGACCAGCAGCGAAATGCCGCCGATGCCGCCCAGCACAGCCTCGATCATGTTGGCGGTCTTCTGCATCTCCTTGAGCATGTCGTTCAGGGAGAAGGTGCCGAAGCCGTAGTCCGTGCGGATGGTCTCGCTTACGGAAGCGACCTTGTCCAGATCCGCCACGTAGACCATCAGATCCTGGTATTCGTTGCCCTGGGGGTTGTTCGAAGGGCGCCCGCCGTTCTGGGCTTTCTCGAATTCGTCCTTTACCTTCTGGGCAAATTCGATGGTCGTATAAATGTTGTACGTATACTCGTTGTCGGCGCTGGCCATCATGCCGACGCCCTGGGCCTCGATCTGAATGGGCTGGGTCTCGCCCATGTTCTGGCCCTCCTGGTTCGTGCCGTAATCCCAGTCGTTCGTGATGATGAACTTCTGTAAGGGGTCAATGGCCGGCTCGGTGCTGCCCCAGTCCGCCCCCTGCTGCCTGCGGGGGTCATAGAACATGGCGGCCGCCGTCTTGCCGAACAGCAGTCCGTTCTTGTCGGACTCGTTGATCATGCGGCCCTTCTCCACTTCCAGATTCAAGGCCTCCAGCATCTCCGTACGCACGCCGATAATCTGGCGCTCCGACCGCTTATGGTCGCCCGCGATGACGACGTATTGGGAGATCTGGGGGGATATTACGGTGACCCCGTCGATCTTCTCCATCTTCGCGATGGTCCGGTCGTCCATTTTGTTGGTTTGCCCGTTCGAGGACATCCCCCCGCCGCTGTTGTACACCTCCACCATGTGCAGATTGCCGAAGGACTCCAGTTGTTCCTGGTAGCCGTAGGACAGGCCCATACCGATGGAGATCATGACAATGATGGCGGTGGTGCCGATGATGACGCCGATGACGGACAGGATCGTCCGCGTGCGGCGGCGAAGGAGATTCCCGAAGCAGAGCTGCAGAATATCCTTATTACTCATCGAGGGTCAGCGCCTCCGCTTTCGCTTTCTTGTGCTTCTTGATGCCTTTGATGGCCAGGATGACCGCCAGAAGGACACCGAGCGCTACCAGCCCCTTGCCCCAGATGGGCAGGGCTGCGAAGCCGTGCTTTTCCTCTTCCACAGGGAAGTCCATCTCGTTGGGATCGAATTCCGGCGCGGGCTGGATATTGAAGGTGAATTCCTTCTCGATCACCTGTTCCTCGCCCTGGGCGTTCTCGTAGGTGAAGACGGCCTTGCCGTTCATGTCGCCCTCGCTGTTGGGCATGAAGTTGAAGGAGAAGTAGTCGCTTCTGCCGTTGGCCATGTTGCCCACGTACTGGCTGCTGTCGCCGTCGATGGTAAAGTCGCCGGAGACCGCGATGCGCAGGTTGTTGAGGGTGGTCTGACCCATGTTATAGTACTTGATCTGGGCATAGCCCATCTCGCCGGCCACCAGATAACCCGGATCGAGAACGTCGTCAATGACGAGTCTGTCCTGCAGCGTTACAGGTACCGTGATCGTATCCGAAGACGTAAAGGTGTGGGCATCCATATCCTCGTAGCTCATGTTGACTGCGATGGTGGAAACGCCCGCCTTGATATCGTTGCTGACGGCCATGGGCATCAGCTTGCCGTAGGAGCCGCCCGCGCCGATGCTGTTGATGAAGAAACTGTTGCTGCCTTCCGCCGGCAGGATGGAGCCGGTGGAATCCTGCACCGTGACCTTGATGTTGCGCAGGGTCTTGGCCGAGGTGTTGGTGATGGTAAGGCTAAGCGGGAACTGGCTGTTTGCCATGACCGCCTTATCGCTGCCGAAGCTGTAGTTGGTGACCATCAGGATCGGATTCGCCACGCCGCCGGACTTGCTTTCGTCGGGCTTCTTCTCTACGATGACCACGATAGGATAGGTGTTGTCTACCTGCTTGTTGTCCGGATCCAGGTACTTCATGTCGACTGCAAGAGACGTCTGGGTAATATCCGCATCCTTTACCGTGCGAAGGCCAATGGAGCCATCCACCTTCTCGCCGGCCTTGATGGAGTCTATTTTGATGAAGCTGCTGCCCGTGGGAACGACCAGTCCGGCATTATCCAGCACACTGATTACTACGTTGTGGATATCCTTGGAGCCGGTGTTCAGGAAGGTCATCTTGAGGTTGAAGTCCGCATCTCTCTTCAGGATGCCGTTTCCGTTGCCATAATCGAAGGAATCGATGATGAGGAGAGGTACGGATTCGTCTTTGGGGCCTTCCTTTTCTTTGCCGACCAGAGGAAGATAAATTGCTTCCGAAGCTTCCTTTGCTTCTCCAGCCCGTACGCCGGAAACCTTGACAGTAATGGGATAGCTGCCGGTTGTCAGATCCGGATCCACGAGGATTGGATAGTCCACGGAATTCGTCTCGCCAATGCCGAATGTTCCGATATTCCGGGATGCTGGACCGCTCTGGATCGTCAGCCCTTCCGGCATAGTGATCTCAACCTTTGCGTTATTAATGATCGTGTTGCCGCGATTAAACAGTGTCAGCTTAACAAAATTCACCTGACCGGCAGTGAGAGAATCGCTCCCGGTAATCGCATAGGTAACGTTGATGGACGCCTGTCCCAGAGAGGAAAAACTGTTGATGTTTTCCACCACGTCTACGTATACGCTCTGTTCCCCTAAGACATTCGTAGAATCCGAAGCGTCAACGGCTTTTAAGGTAAGTGTTTTGTAGCCGGTTTCTGCTTTTCTGTTCACCGTAAACGAAAACGTTTGCTTGGCATTTCCGGAAAGGATGCCGCTGGTGCCGTTGTCCACGGTGATGTTTTTATCCGTTGCCTGCAGGACCAGTTTATAATCCGTTCCTTCCGGAGCTGACGCTTCCACGTTCACATAGGACGACTCCCCCTGCATCACGAACAGCGTGCTGCTGACGGTGAGTTTTACGACGTCGTTTTTCGCCCCGAACACCGCTGCCGGGGTCATCCCCGCCAACAGAACGGCCAGCAGAATAACGGCTAAAACTTGTTTAAGCGGTCTCATTCTTTTTCCCCTTTACTTCTACGTTGATGATATTGCCATCCTGAATTGTTACGATCTTATCCGCGTAATCGGCGATGCTCCTGTCGTGGGTCACGAGGATGAGCGTCGTGCCGTTTTCCTTGGTCTCCTTGGAGATGAGGTCCATTACGTCCTTCGTGGTGTGAGAGTCCAGGTTGCCCGTGGGTTCGTCCGCAAAGATGATCTTGGGCTTTACGACCAGCGCCCGGGCGATGCCGACGCGCTGCTGCTGTCCGCCGGACATCTGATTGGGCTTGCGCCCTTCGTAGCCCTTAAGGCCCACCTGTGCCAGCGCTTTTTTCGCCGCCGGTTCGCGGATCTCCTTGGGCACACCTTTCAGCATAAGCGGCAGGGCGACGTTTTCCAGGGCTGTCATGCTCTGCATCAGGTGATAGGCCTGGAAGATAAAACCGATGTTTTTCTGGCGGAAGATGGTCACCTGGGCCTCGTTGAGCTTGTGGATGGGCACTTTACCGATCCAAACTTCCCCCCGGGTCGGCTTTTCGAGCCCTGCGACCATGTTCAGAAACGTGGATTTTCCCGAGCCGGACGTGCCCAGGAAACAGACGAATTCCCCCTTGTAAATGTCGAGGCTGACGTCGTCCAGCGCCACGACCTTCTCCTCTCCCATCAGGTAGACCTTTCGAACGTGCCTGATCCGTATGAGTGCGTTGTCATCCATACGCATTTCCCCCTTTATGTATTACCGTATAAGTGTACTATAGATAGTAGTACACTTCAATGCTCAAAATTTGCCAGCCGCTCCAGCACGTCGAAGGCCGGGCCCCGCACCGCGCTGCGCTTGTAGGGCATGGTGGGCCGGTTCGGGATGCTGGCTTCGATGGCTTTGGCCAGGGCGCCGGCAAAGGCTTCCCGGTCGACTTCGCCGGGCTGTGACCCGTCCAGCACCGCCGCCGCTTCGTCGCAGAAGAAGGGCTGCAGGCTGGCGGCTCCCACCACCACTGCCGTATTCGTATATCTGCCGCCCCGCAGGACGGAACGCACCGCCAGACTGATGCGGGCGATGGTGACGATGTCGCGGTCACCCAGCTTGGCAAAGGCGGACACTACGGTCCCGGAGCCCGCCGAAGGCGCCTGAGCCCCCGGCAGCCAGAAACCCTTGATGCACACGCCGTCGATCCACTCGATCTCCGCCCCGAGCGCCATAAGGCAGGGCAGCGTATCCGCCGCGGGCGAGCCGTTGGCCACGTTGCCGCCGATGGTGCCGCGGTTTCGTATCTGTACGGAGCCGATCTGTTCGCAGGCCTGGGCCAGCGCGGTATAGTGTCTCCGCACTTCCGGATCCGCCGCGACCTGTGCGTGGGTGCAGCAGGCGCCGATAAAGTAATCGCCGGTCTGGGGCCCGGTGCCTATGGTCTGCAGCTCCGGCACGTGGGTGAGGTCGATGATCTCGTCCACTTCCCAGGGTTTGCCCAGCTTTTTGGGCAGGATATCCGTGCAGCCTGCGGCAAAGACGAAGCGTTCGCTGCGGTTCGCCAGGGCGGTCTGCAGTTCCTCTAAAGTCTTTGGGACGGTGAAGATCATCTGGCACCTCCCTGCGCGCGAAGACGCGCCGCCGCATCTTTAACAGCCATCACGATCTGCCGGTAGTCGGAGCAGCGGCAGATGTTGCCGGAGATGGCGGTGCGGATCTCTTCCTCTGTCGGATCCGGATTCTGAAGCAGCAGACCCTTGGCCGCCATGATCATGCCAGGCGTGCAGAAACCGCAGTGCACCGCGTTATTTTCGATAAAAGCCTGCTGAAGGATGTCCAGCTCGCCGCTTGCGGAGAGGCCCTCGATCGTCAATAGACGATGACCGTCCAGCTGACCCGCCAGCACCATGCAGGCATGCACGGGCAGGCCGTCCATCAGGATGGTACAGGAGCCGCATTCCCCTTCGCCGCAGCCCTCCTTAACGCCGGTGAGCAGGAAATCTTCCCGCAGCACGTCGATCAGACGGCGGGAGGGGTCCAGGTCTTTGGAAACGGGCTTGCTGTTCAGGATAAAATGCAAAATCATCTTGCCGCCTCCTTTCCGGCGCTTTCGAGGAACGAGAGGACTTTGTCCGGGGTCACCGGAACGGCGGAGAAACCGCTGCCTAGCGCGTCGTTGAGCGCCGCCAGGATCGCCGGCACCACCGGCACCAGCGCGGCCTCGCCGATGGACTTGGCGCCGAAGGGGCCGTCCGCCGACTCGTCCTCGAGGAATTCCACCTTTACGTTCGGGATCTCCGCGGCCCGCACCACGTGATAGCGCTCCATGCTGGTATTCTGGATGGCGCCGGTCTTCGGATCGATCCGGATCTGCTCGCAGAACACCATACCCGCGCCGTTCTGCACCGCGGACCCGATCTGGGAGCGGCAGACCTCGGGATTGATGGCTTTGCCGATATCGTGGACGCAGGCGAAGTCCGTCAGGCGGCAGTGACCCGTGTAGGTGTCCACTTCCACCTCCGCAAAGTCCGCGGAGACGGGGCCTGCGTTGGAGGCAGGTTCGTAGGTGTGGGTGACGAACAGAGCGCCATGGGCCTTGTCCGCCGCGTAATAAGCGATGTCGCTGTAGGAGAGGCTCTTGTCCGGATCTGCCGCGGGGAAGACGCGGCTGTCCTCGCAGACCAGCTCTTCTTTGGGCGTTTCCAGCAGTTTTTCCGCGTAGTCCAGGATCTGGTCCTTCAACTCTTTGGCCGTTTCCATGACGGCCCGGCCCAGCACGAACACCGAGCGGCTGGTGTAGCAGCCGTTGTCGATGGCGTTGTAGAGGGTGTCGCCCTCGGGGATCGCGATCTTCCCGGGATCCATGCACAGCACTTCGCCCGCGATCTTCTGGAAGGCCATGACGCTGCCGCAGCCGTGGTCGTGGATGTTCACGTTGACAGACACGGAGCCGTCCTCCTCCATCTTCATGGAGAGGGTGCCCCAGTCCGGCCGTCTTGGGAAATAGCCGGAAGTGTGCGTGCAGATGGCCATGCCGACGCCGCGCAGATAGCGGCCGGCGGGATCGGGGGTGCCGTCTTTGCCGCACCGGTGACCCTGCTCAGCAAGAACCTTCCGCTTTTCTTCCCAGCCGAACAGTGTCGCGCCTTTGTCCATCACTTCTGCGAAGGGCAGGCTGCCCAGATTGAAGTTCAGGATCTTCGTGGCGGACCAGGGAGGCAAAACGTTCTTTTTACGGAGTTCTATGGGGTCAACGACGTAGCGGCGCGCCGCCGTATTCATGAAATTCTCCATGACGAAGCAGGTCTCCGGCCCGCCCCAACCCCGGTAGCTGCCGGAAACGGGGGTGTTGGTACACACGGAAGCGCTGTGGACCTCTGCGCTTTGCAGGTCGTAGGTCCAGTTGATCTTCTTGGCCATGGAAAGGCAGTAATCCGGACTGATGGTCTGGTACGCGCCCGCATCCAG
This sequence comes from Bacillota bacterium, assembly GCA_017626845.1. Taxonomy (GTDB): domain Bacteria; phylum Bacillota; class Clostridia; order Peptostreptococcales; family Anaerovoracaceae; genus RUG11894. Next base: position 25,778 of record JAGAHX010000005.1, on the reverse strand, counting down.
CAGGATGTCCAGGCGCACGCCCTTCAGCCGCAGGTCTTCGTCGAATTTGCCCCGGGTGAGCACGCCGATGGGGTGGCGCAGCACCGTGCACATCATGACTTCCGCCCGGGAAAGCTCCAGTTTGACGGGACGGCCCGTGGCGATGGAGCCGGCTGCCGCCAGGGGTTCGAGGATCATCTCCTGCTTGCAGCCGAAGGACCCGCCCATGGGACTCTTGTAGACCCGCACCTTCTGCATGTCCAGACCGAACAGCGTCGCGACGGCGCTGCGGGCGCCGAACACGGACTGGGTGGCGGTCCAGACCTCCATGGACCGGCTGGCCGGATGGTAGCTGGCCACGGCGCAGTGGGGCTCCATGGCGATATGAGTAGTGCGCTCGGAGGAGCTGAGCAGCTGCAGTTCTTCGCCTTGCTCTGCCTCGTAATCGCCGAAGGCGACCACCTCCGGGACGATCACCTGATCGGTCTCGTGGATAGGGGCCTTCGTGCCCGCCAGCACCTGCTGGGGCGTGAGGTACGCCGGGTATTCCTCGATATCCAGATGGATGAGGGATGCGGCTTCTTCCGCCGCCTCCTTCGTCTCCGCCAGCACTGCGCCGATGCGGTCGCCCACGAAGCGCACGTGATCCGTAAAGATCGTCTCCTGGTCGGGGACGTCTTCGGATGCCCGCACCCGGCCCCGGTTATATTTGGTCTGGGGCACGTCCTGCCAGGTGAGGATCTTGACGACGCCGGGCACCTTTTCCGCATCCGACGCATCCACGCTCCGCACTTTGCCGTGGGCCACTGGGCTTAGGATGAGCTTCATCTGCAGCATGCGGGGCAGGTGCAGATCGCAGGCATACAAAGCCGCACCCGCGGCTTTGTCCTGGGTGTTGAATACGGAGTCGTCTTTGCCTACATACCGAAAGTCTGTCATAGCACAGTGTACCTGTCCCTTTGTGTTGCAAAACCGCCGGGAATGTTGCTTCCCGGCGGCACAGATCTTTTAACTCAGTTTTACCTTCAGGAAGGTCTTCTTGCCTTTCTTGAACAGAATGCCGTCCTCACCGAACATGTCGGCGGTGATGGTCTGCTTGGGATCGGTCACCTTCTCGCCGTTCATCAGCAGGCCGCCCTGCTCGATGGTGCGGAAGCCCTCGCCGTTGGAGGGAACGAGCCCCACGGTCTTGATGAGGGTCACAAGGCCCATGCCATCGCCTAACTGCGATGCAGCTATAGTCTTGGTGGGCACATCTGCCATCCCGGCGCCGCCGGCACCGAAGGCAGCTCTCGCCGCTTCCTGGGCCTTGGTGGCTTCTTCCTCGCCGTGGACCAGCTTGGTGACTTCGAAGGCCAGCACTTCCTTGGCGTGGTTGATCTCCGCGCCTTCCAGGGCGGACAGTCTTTCGACCTCCTCCATCGGAAGGAACGTGAGCATGCGCAGGCACTTGTTGACGTCCGCGTCGTCCACGTTTCTCCAGTACTGGTAGAAGTCGTAGGGGGAGCAGCGGTCCGCTCTCAGCCACAGAGCGCCCTTCTGGGACTTGCCCATCTTGGTGCCGTCGGACTTGGTGAGCAGCGCGAAGGTCATGCCGTAGTAGTTGTCCTTGCCCAGCAGTCTTCTGGCCAGGTCGCGGCCGCCCAGAATGTTGGACCACTGGTCGTTGCCGCCGAACTGGATCTTGCAGTCGATGTCTCTGGCGAGGCAGTAGAAGTCGTAGCTCTGCAGCAGCATGTAGTTGAATTCCAGGAAGGACAGGCCCTTCTCCATTCTCTGCTTAAAGCACTCGGCCCGCAGCATGTCGTTGACGGAGAAGTGTCTGCCGATGTCTCTCATGAATTCCAGGTAGTTGACGTTGCGCAGCCAATCCGCGTTGTTGACGCAGATAGCCTTGCCGGGCGCGGGCTCCTTGTTCTGGCCGCCCTTGCCCAGGACGCCTTCGCCCTGCACGTGCTTCCAGTCCTCATCGAACTCCAGGAACTGGTCGAACAGTCTCTTGAAGGCTCTGCCGTTCTCGTCGATCTGCTCCGGGGTCATCATGGGACGGGCGTCGGTGCGGCCGGAGGGGTCGCCCAGCATGGTGGTGCCGCCGCCGATGAGAACGACCGGGGTGTGGCCGTACTTCTGCATGTACATCATGATGATGACCTGCATAAAGTGGCCTACGTGCAGGCAGTCCGCCGTAGCGTCGAAGCCGATGTAGAACTTCACCTTCTCCTTGCCCAGCAGGTCGCGGATGCCTTCGTCATCCGTGGTCTGTTCGATAAAGCCGCGCTCTTTCAGCACGTCGTATACGTTGTCGAATTTACTTACGTTGTCGGGAATTTGAAACATGGAAAAATTGTCTCCTTAATATGTTTTATTTAGTACCGTACAGGCGGTCGCCGGCGTCTCCCAGACCGGGCACGATGTAGGCGTGCTCGTTCAGGTGGTCGTCCTTCGCCGCGATGTAGATATTCACGTCGGGGTGAGCCTTCTGCAGCGCCTCGATGCCCTCGGGAGCCGCGATGAGGCACAGGAAGTTGATGTTCTGCGCATGTCTCGCCTTGATGAAATCGATGGCGGCGACAGCGGATCCGCCGGTGGCCAGCATCGGGTCGACGACGAAGACTTCTCTCTTCTCGATGTCGGCGGGCAGCTTGCAGTAATATTCCACGGGTTCGTGGGTCTCGGGGTCGCGGTAAAGACCGATGTGACCCACCTTAGCGTTGGGGATGAGGTCCAGCATGCCGTCCACGAAGCCCAGGCCTGCGCGCAGGATGGGTACGACGGCGATGTCTTCGCCTGCCAGCATCTTCATGGTGCACTTCGTCATCGGAGTCTCGATCTCCACGTCCTTTAAGGGCAGATCTCTGGTGGCTTCGAAGGTCATCAGGGTGACCACCTCTCTGGCCAGTTCGCGGAATTCCTTCGTGGAAGTGTGGATGTCTCTCATGAGCGTAACTTTGTGCTGGATGAGGGGGTGATCAAATACGTAAACTTTACCTTCTCTCTTCATTTTCGTTCTCCTTGATAAGATTCTAAAAGAACAATAGTTATTTTATGTCCCTTCGACAGGCTCAGGGACCGTTACGTGCCCTGAGCCTGTCGAAGGGCAATTTCATGCTACATCTCGTCCAGCATGGCCACACGGTCGGCATGGTAGCTGCCCAGGAATTCGGTGTCCAGCCAGATGTCCACGTATTCGATGGCCTGCTCTTTGGTCAGCACGCGGCCGCCTAACGCCAGCACGTTGGCGTTGTTGTGAGCCTTGGCCATCTCCGCCATGAAGGGGGTCGTCGGGACCGCACAGCGGATGCCGTGCACCTTGTTCGCTGCCATGGAGATGCCCAGGCCGGTGCCGCAGCAGACGATGCCCAGGTCGGCTTCGCCCTTCATCACCGCTTCGCCCACGGCCTTGCCGTAGACCGGATAATCCACCCGTTCTCCATTGCAGCCCAGATCGATGCATTCGATGCCGCGCTCCTTCAAGTGTTCCATCACGGCCAGCTTGAGTTCGTAGCCGCCGTGGTCACAGCCCAGTGCGATCTTCATACGTACCTCCTTGATATGATAACCCGCAGCTTTCAGCATGCGGTTCATGACCGAATAGTTGACGGATGCCTTTGACCCGTCCAACGCCTGCGCCAATATGACGTCCGCGCCTTTTTCGTCCAGACGCCGCAGGTCCGCGAACAGCCTGCGGGCCGCTTCTTCGCCGCTTTCGTAAAACAGCGTTTCCGCCAGCTTGCCCGTTCTGCGGAGTTCCTCCGCCTGCTGCAGGATGGCCTTGCGCACATCTGCCGGCCGGCCTTCGAAGAGGATCATCTCCGCCTTCGGGGCGTAGTGCTTGTATTTCATGCCCGGAGCTTTCGGCACCAGGCCTTCCTCCGGTTTTCCCAGGATCGCGGGGTCGTAAGTGCAGGGGATGCCCAGCACTTCCGCGATCCGCTCCGGGGTGATGAGCCCGGGGCGCAGCACCTGGGGATGCGCCGGATCCGTCAGATCCAGCACCGTGGATTCGATGCCGCCGATGCAGGGGTCACCCATGATGCACGCGTCCATCCGGCCGTCCAGGTCGTGCCTTACGTGCTCCCACTGGGTAGGGCTTGGCCGCCCCGACAGGTTGGCGGAAGGCGCCGCGATGGGAACACCGGACAGCTCGATGAGTTTTCGTGCCGCCTCGTTCGCAGGGCAGCGGATGGCGACAGTGTTCAGACCGCCGGTGGTCTCGTCCGGAACGACAGGCTTCTTGGGAAGCACCATGGTGAGGGGGCCGGGCCAGATGGCATCGGCCAGCTTCCAGGCTTCCTCCGGCACGGCCTGCGCCAGATCTTCCATCTCCTCCGCCTTCGCGATATGCACGATGAGCGGGTTGTCGGAGGGTCTGCCTTTGGCCGCATAGATGGCTTTGGATGCGTTCGGATCCAGCGCGTTGCCTCCGAGGCCATACACGGTCTCCGTGGGAAACGCCACCAGCCCGCCGCGTTTAATGATCTCCGCCGCTTTGGCGATATCCTCCTCTGCAGTTGTGAGATAGAGGGTCTGCATTAATTCTGCTCGTTCTTCATCTTCTCCGCCTGGTCGCTGGTGATGAGCGCATCCACGATCTCGTCGATGTCGCCGTCCAGGAAGCTGTCCAGCTTGTAGATCGTCATGCCGATGCGGTGGTCCGTCACGCGGCCCTGGGGGAAGTTGTAGGTGCGGATGCGCTCGGAGCGGTCACCGGAGCCGATCTGGCTGCGGCGGGCATCCGCCTGTTCCTTGTTCTGCTCCTGCTGCATCATGTCGTACAGGCGGGCGCGCAGCACGCCGAAGGCCTTTTCCTTATTTTTCAGCTGGGACTTTTCGTCCTGGCAGGTAACGACGAGGCCCGTGGGGATGTGCGTGAGCCGCACAGCGGAGTCCGTGGTGTTAACGCACTGTCCGCCGTGACCCGAAGAGCGGTATACATCGACCCGCACGTCGTTCGGGTCGATCTCCACCTCCACCTCGTCCACTTCCGGCATGATGGCGATGGTCGCAGCCGAAGTGTGGATGCGCCCGGAACTTTCAGTCTCGGGCACGCGCTGCACCCGGTGCACGCCGGATTCGTACTTTAAGCGGGAGTAGGCGCCTTTGCCCTTGATCATGACGACCGCTTCTTTGACGCCGCCGATGCCGGTGTCGTTCATGTCCATGATCTCGGTCTTCCAGCCCCGTCTTTCCGCATATCTTGTGTACATTCTGAGAAGATCTGCGCCGAACAGGGCAGCTTCTTCGCCGCCGGTGCCTGCGCGTACTTCCAGGATGACGTTCTTATCGTCGTTGGGGTCTTTGGGCAGCAGCGCGATCTTCAACTCTTCCGTCAGCTTTTCGGTCTTTTCCTTCAGCTCGGCCAGCTCTTCCTTGGCCATCTCGCGCATCTCGTCGTCGGATCCGAGTTCGTTGAGCATTTCCTCGGTCGCAGCCAGATCTTCCTGCACCTTCTTATATTCCTGATATTTCTTTACGATAGGCTCCATTTCGCCCAGTTCCTTGATCTTCGTCTGCCAGAGGGACTGGTTGGCGATGACGTCCGGATCGGACACCGTCATGCTCAGCTCTTCGTATTTTTCCAGGATAAAATCTAATTTCTTAAACATGGTTTTCGTTCCTTTTTCGCCATTGCTGCATAATCGATATATTATATCGTATTTCATAGAGCTCTGACAAGTATATATAAAATTGATTGAATATATAAAATCAATCAATTTTACAAATGTTTTGTGTCTTGCTATGATAAATCCGCCAATCACGAAAGGAGTATTTATCTATGAAAGACATAACACTTGCCGTACATGCCGGCTCCCGCAAAGACGATGTAAACGGAGCCATCAACCAGCCCATCAATACAACTTCAAAGCAAAGCCGCCCTTGCAAGGGCGGCTTTGTTTTTTATATCTTTCCGTCTTTGAACAACTGCATCATCTCGCCGGTGAGGGAGTAGTCGAGTTTCTGGGGCTCAATCTCATCCCGGGTGGTCCAGGCGGCCTGCTTCAGCTCGTTTTCGTCGATGCGGATGGTATCGTCACCGTCCACTTCGCAGAAGAAACCTGCTAAGATGTCCGCGGCGATGCCCCAGGGCTGGGATTTGTAGTAGGTGATGTTCTTCACCTTCAGGCCCACTTCCTCCATGACTTCCCGGGCGACGGTCTCCTCTAAGGTCTCGCCGATCTCGGTAAAGCCCGCGATGAGGGCCATGCCGCCGTAGCCGGCGCGGTAGCGGATCGTTACGATCTTGTCGCCGTTCGTGACCGCCACGATGACGGCCGGGTTGATCCTCGGATATTCGATCTTGCCGCACACCGGGCAGCGCATGCCCCGCTCCGCTTTGTCGTAAGCCGAGGGCGACCCGCACCAGCCGCAGTAGCGGTTGGAATCGTACCATTCCGCCAGGTGGTAGCCCGTGTAGGCCGCGAAGACGTTCCACCGGGGTTCCAAACGGCTCTTGCGCAGTTCGGGCAGCGTGTAAAACGCTTCGGCTGCAGGTTCGTGCAGGAGATTCTTCAGTTTCGCTTCCGATTTGCAGCGGTACAGAAAATACCGGTCTTCGTCGATGGAAAACAGGTAAACCAGCTCCTGGGGGCTCACCTTCTTCAGGTCCCGGAGGCGGGGATATTCCAGCGTCTCCTGTTCGAAGTCCGCCGTTGCCAGGAACGCCTTGCCGTTCCAGACCAGCACCCGGTCGTCCGGGCCTGCCTGTGCGTCCGGCCGGAATTCGTTATGCATTTTATGAGGGTAAATATCCTGTATCATTTGTTCTTCCTCTATTTTGCTTGCTTGATGGATAAGGAAATGCGTTTCTTGGCGGGGTCGACGTCCAAAACGACCACGTCCACGATGTCGCCTACGGACAGCACCTCCGACGGGTGTTTGATAAACCGGTTCGCGATCTGGGACACGTGCACCAGACCGTCCTGATGGACGCCGATGTCCACGAACGCACCGAAGTCGATGACGTTGCGCACAGTGCCCTTCAGCTTCATGCCGGGCTTTAAGTCGCTCATTTCCAGCACGTCGGAGCGGAGCACCACGGGAGGCAGCTCCTCTCTGGGGTCACGGCCGGGTTTGGCCAGCTCCGCCGCGATATCCATCAGCGTCGGCACGCCCACGCCGATCTTTTCCGCCACCTTCGCCTGGCCCAGCTTTTCCACCAGCTGCACCATGTTGGGAAGGCCGCCCTTCTTCAGATCGTCCTTACCGAAACCGCAGAGCTGCAGCAGCGCCGCAGCTGCGTCGTAGCTCTCCGGGTGCACCGCCGTGTTGTCCAGGGGCTGTTTGCTCTCCGGCACCCGCAGGAAGCCGGCGCACTGCTCGAAGGCCTTCGGGCCGACTTTGGGCACCTTCTTGATCTGCGCCCGGCTGGTAAAGGCCCCGTTCTCTTCTCTATAGGCCACGATATTGGCTGCCGTGGTCTTGGTAAGGCCCGCCACCTGCTGCAGCAGAGAGGGGCTGGCCGTGTTGATGTCCACGCCGACCGCGTTTACGCAGTCCTCCACCACGCCCTCCAGGGATTCGCGGAGGCGCGCCTGGGGCATGTCGTGCTGGTACTGGCCCACGCCGATGGCCATGGGGTCGATCTTTACGAGCTCCGCCAGAGGATCCTGCAGGCGCCGTGCGATGGACACCGCGGATCGCAGGTTGACGTCGTAATCGGGAAATTCCTCCGCCGCCAGCTTGCTGGCCGAATACACGGAAGCGCCGGCCTCGTTCACCATGGCGTAGCTCAGGCTGAGCGGTTTGCTGCTCCCCGCCAAGCCGCGGATCATCTCCACCGCCATGGCTTCCGTCTCCCGGCTCGCCGTGCCGTTGCCGATGGCCAGATGCTTAACACCGTGCCGCCTGGCCATCATCGACAGCGTGCGGATCGCCTCCTGTTTTCTGGCTTCGCTGAACGTAGGATAGACCACCGCCGTGTCCAGCACCTTGCCGGTCTCGTCTACCACCGCAACCTTGCAGCCGTTGCGGTAGCCCGGATCCAGGCCCATCACGACGGAGCCCTTCACCGGCGGCTGCATCAGCAGGGGCTTCAGATTTAACGCGAAATTGTGGATGGCGCCTTCGTCTGCCGCATCCGTCAGCTGGCTGCGCAGCTCGCGCTCCAGGGAGGGCCAGATGAGCCGGTCGTAGGAATCCTCGCAGGCCGCCCGCAGGAAGGCCTCTGAGGGGCTAGTCCTTGCGATGACCCGCCTCGCCAGCAGTTCTTTCGCCGCCGCCTGGTCCGCTTCCAGGGTCACCTTCAGGAACCCTTCCTTCTCGCCCCGGTTGACGGCCAGGGTCTGGTGACCCGCCATCTTTGAAAAAGCCTGGTTGAATTCATAGTAGGTGCGGTAGACGGAGTCTTCCTCCTTTGCGGCCCGGGCGCAGACTGTTGCGCTTTTCTGCAGATATTCCTTTAAGGCCTTGCGGTTGTCCGCATCGTCGGATTCGATCTCCGCAATGATGTCCGACGCGCCTGCCAGGGCATCCTCGACCGTCTCCACGCCCTTCTCCGGATCCACATATTCCGCAGCCAGATCCTCCGGCTTGTCCTTACCCTGCAGCAGGATCTTGAAGGCCAGAGGCTCCAGTCCCTTTTCCTTCGCGATGGTGGCGCGGGTGCGCTTTTTCTGTTTATACGGCCGGTAGAGATCCTCCACCTCGGTCTGGGTGGCGGCGGCCTCGATGGCAGCCTTCAGTTCCTCCGTCAGTTTGCCCTGCTCCTCGATGCTCTTTAAAACGGCTTCCTTGCGCTCGTCCAGGTTGCGCAGATAGGTGAGCCGCTCCGCCAGGGTCCGCAGCGCCGTGTCGTCCATGGCGCCGTGCATCTCCTTGCGGTAGCGGGCGATGAAGGGAATGGTGTTGCCCTCGTCGATCAGAGACACGACGTTGGCAACGTACTGCGCCTTTGCGCTTAATTCTTTCGCCAGGGTCTTTATGATGCGATCTGTTTTTTCTGTAATGATTTCAGACATAGTCTCCTCGTTTCCTCGAATAAATTGCGTACTATTTTACCATGTTTTGCGGGGTTGTGGGAGGACTGCATAAAAGTGCTGTATACCGCAAAACTTTTTTATTTTTGAACCGCCAAAAATGCTTTATGTAAACCTCTCATCAATTGTTGAACACTTTTTATCCACAACTTTTCCCCACTTGAAAATTTCAAGGTTTCCGGACTTTTTCAACAGATGTCGACAGGAGATTTCTCCACCTTTTCCCCAACGGCCTGTGGAAAACCAAAAAGCACGGCAGCCCTTGCAATACAAGGCTTTTCATATTTTTTTGAACCGGTCAACACAAAAGTTTTCCACAGGTTCGAAAGTTTTCCCAAGGCAGCATTTACCAAATCGCAAATTTTCAAGGGTTTTCAAGTTTTCCCCACTTTTTTCCACAATTCAAAAGCGTAAAACTTTCTGTTTCTGTGTTAGAATAGGGCGAAGACATCGTTGCATAAAACGAAGACAGGAGACAGAAATGAACTGGAATTATATGCAGCCCGTCACGATCCATTTCGGCGAAGGCAAGCTTGCACAGCTGCCGGAAGAGGTCCGCGGGCTTGGAAAAACAAGAGGCATCCTCATCACCTCCCCCTCCTTCGAAAGAAGAGGCCTGGTGAGCAAGATCACCGAGGAGAGCGGCGGACTGATCGTCTGCAGCTATGCGAGCATCTCCCCCAATCCCCAGGTCGCGGAGTGCGAAGAATGCATCCGGCTCATCCGCCGCAACGCCTGCGATTTCGTGGTCGCCCTGGGCGGCGGCAGCGTCATGGACTGCGCGAAGGCTGCGGCGGTCATGAGCACCGCGGATCTCCCCGTGGACGCCTACATGGACGGCGCGGCCCTGCCGGAAACGGGACTTCCCGTCATCGCCGTTCCCACGACGGCCGGCACCGGTTCCGAGATCACCAGCGTAGCCGTTCTCTCGGATCACGCACGGGGCCTCAAGAAGCCTCTGGCCTGCACCGCCTTCTACCCGAAGATCGCCCTGGTGGACCCGGAGCTCACGTATTCCGTGCCGCCCCACACCACGGCCTGCACGGGCATGGACGTGTTCTGTCACGCCCTGGAAGCTTACTGGAGCAGGCATCACCAGCCCATCTGCGACGCCCTGGCACTGCATGCGCTCAAGCTGGTGCTGAAATACCTGCCTGCAGCTGTCGCGGACGGCAGCAATAAGGCCGCCCGGGAAAAGATGGCGGAAGCGTCCGTCATCGCGGGGCTCGCCTTTACGATCCCGAAGACCACCTCGTCCCACGCCTGCTCCTACCCCCTGACGAATCTGCTGGGCATTGCCCACGGCGAAGCCTGCGCCCTGACGATCGACCATTTTCTGCGGGTCAACGGCGCAAAGGACGACGGCCGCCTGGCAGCCCTGGCGAAGGAGCTGGGCTTCGAAGACTGCACCGCTTTCGCGGATGCGGTCGGCCGGATGAAGGACGAGATCGGCATTATGAAGGACCTGTCGCAGTTCCATCTGACGGACGAACAGTTCGAGCAGCTGGTGCAGGGCAGCAAACACCCGAACCTGCTGAACAACCCCGTGGAGATCTCCGAAGACATGCTCCGCGACATGTTCACGAAATTGAGAGGATGACCCATGGCAACGGAAAGACTGTATCAGAAAGACGTTTATCTGAGAGAAGCGGACCTCACCGTAACGGAGATCCGGGAACATAAAGGGAAGACACAGGTCGCCTGCAGCAGCACGATCTTCTTCCCCGAAGGCGGCGGGCAGCTGTGCGATCTGGGCACCCTGGGCGGCGTCGCGGTCACCGACGTCAAAGAGGACAAGGAGACCGGCACCGTCTGGCACACCGTGGCGGACGCGGCGGGGTTTGACCCGGGCAAGACCGTCAAAGCCGTGCTGGACTGGCAGCGCCGGTTTGACCACATGCAGATGCACTGCGGCGAGCACATCCTGTCCGGGCGCTTCCACGAGCTGTTCGGCGTGGAAAACCACGGCTTCCACATGGGCGAGGACTACATGACCATCGACATGCTGGCCAAGGACGGATCGCCTATTACCGATGAGATGATCGCGAAAGCGGAGCTGGCAGCCAACGAAGTCATCTGGCGCAACGTGCCCGTCGTTACGACCTGGTTCGACACGGCGGAGGAAGCGCTCAGCATGCCCGTGCGCAAGGAGATCAAGTTCGGCGAGGACATCTCCGTTGTCACCGTGGGAAGCGTCGACGCCCCCCTGGACTGCTGCGCCTGCTGCGGCACCCACCCGTCCACCACGGGTCAGGTGGGGCTCGTTACCGTGCTGAAGGCGGAGAACTACAAGGGGATGACCCGCATGACCATCAAGGCGGGTAGACCCGCCTTCGAGGAAGCCCGTACAAGGTCGAAAATCGCCTCACAGCTGGCTCAAAAGTACTCCACCGAGGTATCCACCCTTCTGGACAGAGAAGCGGCTAATGACGCCAAAAACGACGAGGTGCGTCGGGAGCTGTCGGAGCTGAAGAGCGCCCTGTCGAAGCAGGAGGAAGAAAAGCTGAGAGAAGCGCTGCCCAAGACGGAAGGGAGCCTGGCGATCTTCCGTTATCCGCTGATGAGCGCAGACGATCTGCAGTCCATGGCGAGAAAAGCGGAGGACATCTTTACGAAACCCTCCGCGCTGTTCAGCGAAAAAGATAAGACGGTGGTGCTGGCTACCCCGGGAACGCCCGCAGCCGGCCAGCTGGTGAAGGATTATGCCGGCATGTACGGCGGCAAGGGCGGCGGCAGCAGAAATCTGGCCCGGGCCATCTTTTCCAAGAAGGCCGATGCCGAGCTGTTTATGGATCTGATCGAAAAGCATCTGAGATAGTGAAAAGCAATAGAAAAGGAGATCCCGCGGGGGATCTCCTTTTTTCTATGCGATAAGGATCAGTACACGCCGCCGGTGGGGCCAATGGCGCCGAGCAGGTTCGTGACGAACACGGATGCCTCTGCGCGGGTCACGAGATTGTGCGGACGGAACTCTTTGGCCGTCTGCCCTTTCACCTCGTACCCGGTGACGATGCCGGCCTTTGCCAGTTTCAGGATGTCGCCGCCGTACTCCTCGGTCGCGATATCCATCAGGGAGACCTCTTCCTCATCAAGGTAGTAGTCGTCCCGCAGCGCATGGGCGAAGTAGTACGCCATCTCTGCGCGGGTCACTTTCTCGTCCAGCTTGTTGTCGAAGCGGCTGTCGATGATGCCTTCTGCCTTGCAGTAATCGCAGTACGCTCTTGCCCAGTGGTCCGTGGGATTCGGCGCGGGCTGGAATTTTTCACCCTTCGCGAGGGCGTGCAGCTGCGTCACCATCACCATGATCTCGCCGTGCTTCAGATTGCCGGACGGATCGTAGCGACCGCTGCCCTTGCCGCCGACGATGCCGTTCTCATAAGCGGCCTGCAGATAGGTCTCGTACCAGGCGCCCGCGGGAACGTCCTTAAAGATAGAAGATACTCTCGGCGTGCCCCAGGGCGTAAGCTCTTCTTCCGGCGTCGCATCTTCGAACCGGATGATGTACGCCTTGCTTCCTTTGCAGGCATAGATGATGCCCAGCTCCGGGCTGCTCATAAAGTCGTATTCGAAGGGAACGACCGGCTTGTTGTCCGTATCGACGACGCCCCATTTGCCGTTTTTCTGTACGGTAAAGAGGTCATCCCAGTTGCCCTTGGCGTGATCGTACTCCTGTGGGATCACGATCAGACCTGCCGTGTCCATATAGCCATAGCCCTTACCTTCGTCGTAAACGACGGGATAGCGGCCGCAATCGTTATAGATGCTGTCGTGCGTAAAGGGCAGCAGCACTTTGCCGCTGCGGTCGATCAGGGACTCTTTCTGCCTGTTGTTGCAGATCACGGCGACGCCGTTATTGAAATCCCCGATAAAAGCAACGTCGCTTGCATCGATCACGATCGCCGGATCTTCCGGATCGCGTCCGTCGTTGTTGGAGAACACGAGCACCTCGTTTCCGTCGAGATCCAGATAGCCGGTCTCGTAGAGATAATGCTCGCCTTCCCGGTCGTTATATTCCTTCGTGAACCGGACCAGCCCTTCGCTGCCGCTGCCGAGGGTCATCTCGATCGGAAAGCCGCCGCCGGCGGTGAGCGCGATCAGCGGGGTCACGTAATGCACAAGCCCGCTTTGGTCGATGAGCGCGTAGAACTCGTATTTCTCCAGCTGATCATCGCTCTTCATGGCTGCGGAGAACGAACAGGTGGCATAGGGGCCGGAGAACGGATAGGTGATCTCCGACTGCACGTTTACGACTTCGCCCATCGGATAGTTTTCTTCCAGGAACGCCTTTACGTTTTTCTCCATTTCGGCCATCGTAAACATCTTTTTGCCGAGCGGATATTCGTAGTAACCCTCACCATCGACGGTGTAGCTCCCGGATCCTGCCATATAGTCCATCCAGGCTTTTCCCGAACGGTAGATGCCGCCGTCCCGGTCGATCAGGTAACGGGTGCCGTCCTTGGCCTCGATCAGGCCCAGCCCGCCTCGGTTAAAGGCCATTTCTCCCGCAACAGGAGCCTCTTTGATGACCGCCTGTTTCGGAGCGGACACTGCGAAGCTCTGTACCGGCACAAGGGCGAGGCACATCGCCAGGATAAGGCAAAGGGTCAGAATGCGTCTGTTCATGGTCTCTCCTCCTTCGAAATGCAATGTTAGTTGAATAAGATCTCATCCAGCGTGCGGAACATGTCCTGCTGGTTTAAAGGCTTGGAAATGTGGCCATCCATCCCTGCGGCCCGCTCCGCCGCCACGTCCTCCGCGAACGCGTTGGCCGTCATGGCGATGATGGGCACTGCCGCCAGCGCCGCGTCGGGCAGGCTGCGGATGGTTTTGGATGCCTCAAATCCATCCATCACCGGCATCTGGATGTCCATCAGGACGGCGTCGTAGGTGCCGGGGGTTGACCCCTCCAGCATCCCCACCGCCACCTGGCCGTTCTCCGCCGTGTCCACGGCAAAGCCGGCGTCGGTCAGGATGGTGCAGGCGATCTCCCGGTTGATCTCGTTATCTTCCGCCAGCAGCAGTCTGCGGCCGGTATAATCTCTTTTTTCCGGTTCTGCCGGTTTCTCTTCGCAATGGCAGCCGCCTTCTTCCCCGGAGAGCACCGGAAACGTGAGCAACACCGTAAAGAGGCTGCCCTCGCCCTGTTTGCTCTGCACGTCGATGCAGCCGTCCATGCTGTCCACGATGGCCTTCGTGATGGCCATGCCCAGGCCCGTGCCCTGGATGCCGCTCACCGTGGAGGTGCGCTCCCGCTCGAAGGGTTCGAAGATCCGGGCCGCGAATTCCTCGCTCATGCCGATGCCGGTGTCCGCGACCGTCAGCTCGTAATCCGCCAGGTCGTCCCGGCGTCCGGTCTGCTTCAGGGTGACGGAGACCGAGTCCCCTTCCGGCGTAAATTTATAGGCGTTGCTCACCAGATTGAGCAGAATGCGGTTGAGCCGGTTGGTGTCGCACAGCACCCGGCGGTTCTGGACGGCGTCACCGTCCACCGTAAAGGCCACGTTTTTCTGGCGCATCTGTTCGGCAAACATGTCCCGGATACCGCACAGCACATTGCACAGATCGGTCTCCTCCGGCTTCAGTTCCATGTGCCCGGTCTCGATGCGGCTCATCTCCAACACGTCGTTGATGAGGGTCAGCAGGTGGTCGCCGGAGGAGCCGATCTTCTCCAGGTAGCCGTGCATGTCCTCGGCGCTGGTGTCTTTCCGCAGGCCCAGCTGCGTGTAGCCGATGATGGCGTTGAGAGGCGTGCGCAGGTCGTGGGACATGTTGGCGAAGAACTGGCTCTTCGCCGTATTGGCCTGCCGGGCTTCAAGCAGCGCCTCCTCGCTGTCCATCACTTTTTCGACAATAAAATAGAGCACCATTAAAATGATGCACACGAAGATACTGCCACCCAGCAGGATGGAAGCGACGATAAGATCCGGCTTTCCGAACCAGGCAACGGCCAGATAGCCGGCTAAAAAGGCGATTAAAAGAGTAACGGGCAGATAGAGCGCCCTGTGGACGCGTGGAGATTTATCGATCCACCGCATCCTTTTGATAAAACCGGCGTAGCGCGCGATGTTGAAGACCATCAGCGCGCTGCCGAGATAGATCATGATCCGGATAATCGAAGAAACCGACATAGGACTTTATTGATCGTTTTCGGTGATCTGCCGCAGCAGAATGACGAATCTGCCGTTTTTTACGTGGAAGGAACAGGTGGACAGAACCAGCAGGCGGTCGCCCCAAACGGGTTCCACGCCGGTGTCGTACTGGGATGCCTTCTTGCACTGGCTCACGTAATAATTAAACGTCTCCTCGTCGGGGAGGCCCGTATATTGGAAATAGCGGAACGTCGTGGTGTCGCTCACATACGGGATCTTGGTGTAGAATGCCGCGACCACTTCGTACTGCCGCCGCTCCGTAAGGGTGTCAAAATAAACGATGGGGTGGCTGTTCTTGTATTCCTCATCCGCGTAGAACATCCAGTCGGCGCACTTGGTGCCGTCTTCCATGTGATGGCCGTAGATGATGCCGAAGTTGCCCTCCGGATCCCAGCCTTCGCCGAAAAACGGTTCGCCGCTGAGCGCGTAGTTCTGCGAGAAGTTCTTGCGCAGATATTTTTCGATGTTGTAGGGCGTGTACATCACCGGATAGTCGATGGCGCTGTCCGGGATGCGGATCCAGCCCGCCAGGTCGTTGTTCTGCTCGTACAGTTTGTCGTACTGCTTTAAGCGGCCGGAGGGGGCATAGTGCGTAGGCAGGCCATGGTCGGTGACCCCTTCATCCTCCGCCTCGTCTTCCGCCTCGATCTCGTGCACCAGCGCGGCCAGCTCCTGGCTCGCTTTCTGCTCTCTGGCGTCCTGCAGTTTGTTGTACACCACCTTGCCGGTGGAAAAACAGAAGATCCCTATTAAGATGACCAGCAAGATGCGCCGGACGGTTTTGTTCATGTTTCTCTCCATTTCCCTTTTGTTCAGTTTAATTATAGCACAAGTTTCTTTCCTGCAAGCAGGGCATAGCGGTCCTGCTCATTATTAAGACGGAAGGAAGGACCGGTTTGTTCCACGGTTTTGTTCCATAAAGCGAAAAGCGGCGGCCCACAGGCCGCCGCTTCTGTCCGGCCGGGCAGGACTGCTGTATATGAGAAAGTTTGAATTACTCTTCTTCCTTGCGGCGTCTGCTCAGGAGAGCGATGCCGGCAAGTGCTGCCAGGCTCACACAAGCCCAGACTACCGTGTGGCGCTCGTCGCCGGTGAATGGGGTGAGCGGAATAGCCTCTTCAGCCAGTTCTTCCTCTTCGAGGCCGGCAAGAGGTGTTTCTCCATCATCGATGATACTCTCTTCTTCGTAACCTTCCCCTGCATCTCCCGGTTCACCGGTAGTGGGACCAGCCATGGGAGTTTCCCCTTCCTCGATCTCGGTAGGCTCTTCCGGCACCGGTTCTACAGCGGCAGGTTCTTCAGTCTGTGAAGAAGGTCTGTTCGGCCGGGACGGTGACGGCGTGGAAACAGGAGCTTCCCACTGTGCATACAGCTCCAAAACGATCTCCTGTGGGACGGCACTTGAGCTGGACGCTTGATTCATGCCCCTGACAGAGGCAACCATGCGGGAACTCGTCGAGACGACGCTTTGATCTGCAGGTTGATCTTCAGATGCATGCTCTTCCGCATCAGCCGCGAGCGTGAAGGGATCGTCAACATCATAGGGATCACCTGTTCCGGCAGCTACTGTATTCCAACCCTTAAAGGTGTACCCATCCGGGGTTTCAAATTCGACCCGCTCCAGGCTGGCGATTGTGTACTTTTCTGTGTATGACTCATCTGCCTGCGCATCTTCCATCCTGGCATCCGTCGGATAGTTCGTATGATATCTTACGATCTTTTCCGCGATGGTGTAGGTCATTTTAGGTCTTTCAAAATCTTCCGGCTTTCCTCTTTCGCCTTCGCTGCTAATGGGATACAACGTTGCAGACTGATTGGTGTAGATCGTATGCTCACCCGCCTCGAGACTCTTGGAAGAGAGCTTTACTTTGTAAGTGAGTGCAACGGGTTCGAAGTTAGAGACATTTTCGTTCATCGTCCAAACAAAGTGCTCTGTTGCTTGCTTGTCGCCTTCGAAATATTCCACAACATGCATATATTTGCCTTCTACGGATTTAAACCCATAGGCGCTGGTTGCGTTCCCCGCATCTTCCAGCTTCACGGCTTTATATTCTTCATTGCCCACTTTCAGCGTGATAGAGGAGGCATCATCCACAAAATCGAAATCGTACTTATCCTTCTCGTATCCCATATAGTCTTCGACACGGCTGCCGGCACCGACCGCATACAGGATCTTATCCTGGATCTTATTGAAATCCAAGACTGCGCCGCCATTCAGCATCTTCATGAAATGATCACCGATGGAAGTTGAGCTTTCTTTTGCATTAAAGGCGTAGCATTTGTAATTCTCACTCAGTTCCGTATAGGTTTCCCAGGCTTCATACATGGCACGTTCCATGTTCGCCAGATAAGGAGAGCCCGGATCCTCTTCGGTCATAGCTTTGTATGGAATAGGGGTTCCGCCGGTATGATATACTTTTTTATCATAATCGTCCTGGCTCCCCATTAAAATATCAAATTGTGCATTATCAATATCGCTCGATGCTGCATGCGCACGGATCCATGTCCAGTAGGAATCCCATGTGGACCAATACGCCGGAACATGATATTGATTATTTTCATTGCGCATGATGGTCCATGTACTTGTTCCGACCGTGCTCTTCCCCCTAGCGTTTACCGTCCTGTTCGTTGCAGGATCACCGGTCTCATCATCCTGCCAGAGCCAGGTCAAGCCATCGCCGATCAGAACGAGATGTTTCCGGCTGTCTTCTACATCCTTGTCGCTTTTCAGCATGTCCAGCGCGACAGAAAGACCGGCATCCATATTCGTCCCGCCGCTGAACCCATCTGCCAGCGACACAAGGTCTTCTACGCTCTTTTTGCTGATATCCGTAAGATCCAGCGCTTTGTTAGCCTGCCAGTTAAAGACGACGATTCCGATCTTGATAGAAGAACCGGTCTGCTCCTGAGCCGCCTTCAACTCTTCAATCAGTCCTCGGAACTTTTCAGTTGTATTCCCATTTTGGTTGCAACTCGACTTATCCAGTACGAATACAATATCTGCGGAAAGCGTCTTGCTTTCGCTGGGAATGCTCAAGGTCACAGAAGACTCCTCGTTTTCGTCCAGTTCCGTTGCCGTTTTGGATTTATCCAGTTCTTTTTCTGTACCGGGAACGATATCATCCACATCCGGAGCAACCGGTTCTGCAGGTTCCGCCGGATCGGCCGGCTCATCTGCCGGATCAGTCGGATCGCCCGTAGACTCATCTGTCGGGTCAGTCGAATCGTCTGTGGGCTCATTTGTCGGGTCAGTCGCACCTGTCGGATCTTTATCCGAACCGGAAGAGGGTTCCTGTCCCTGTCCTTCAGGCACAAAAATATCATCCTCACCAGACTGGGAATTATCAGAAAGTGACTCATCTTTCTGTTCCTGTTTGGTCTCGGATGACCCTTCTATGATCGTATCAGATTCGGAAGAATTATTGTCTTTACCCGTAGTAGAGGGTTCGTCAGTTGTTAGATCCGTACCCCCCCCCATTAGTATTTTCTTCCATTTCGTTGTTTCCAGCAGCGTTCACAATTTCCTGCATCTCAGTTTCCTGAGTATCTGCAAAAACAAAAACATTGGTGGTCTGTACAGTTGCAAACACCATAAGTACCGCCAATGCCATTGCAACGACACGCCGCCATCTGTTGCTCAGATGGATTTTCAACATGGTTCATTTACCTCCCTTAGCATGAAATAAAACAGAGATCGTCTCCTTGTAAGAGTGCGTAAGAGATCCTTTGAATTCGCTGTCTCTTGTAGACGCATTTTTCCTGCTGAAGAGGGGAAAATTCTATCGGGTTTCAAAGAATAATTAGCAGTTTCTTGATTGGTCAAAAACAATTACGAACACGGAGACGTTGATATTGTAACATAAGAGGGAATGAGCACACAACCAGATTTACATTGTTCTGCACGAAATGCCTGAAATCCGCACGAACGGCTAATCCTGGCTGGCATCCTTCGGCACAAACTCTATGCGAAGGGTCATGCCAAGGCCTTCTGCGATTCGCTGCAGGGTCCGCAGCGATGGAGACACCGACCCGCTTTCGATACGGCTGATGTTGGATTGACGAAGCCCGGTCCGCCTGGAGAGTTCTTCCTGGGTCATCTGACTCCCAGCCCGGGCAGAGAGAATAGCCCGCTGAATCTGGTCAGCCAGCTCCGTTTCTTTCCATGCCTTTCGGAATGCTGGATCCGACATCTCGGATTGGATCATCCGGTCCAGTTCGCTCTGCAGCTTTTCTGTTTTCATATTCGGCCTTCCTTTCCAAAGCGAGTTCGATCTCGCTGCGCGGAGTTTTCCTTTGCTTTTTTATGAATCCGTTTGTAACTACGATCGTTTCGCCGTAATAAAAAAAATACAGACATCTGGCGATATTGCTGCTTTGTTTTACCCGCAGTTCAAAAATGCCTTCCCCCAGAGCCTTGGAATCGGGTTCTCTCAATGTAATCCCGAAATCCTCCAGCTGCTTAAGCTTTCGATACACTTTTGCACGAAGCTTCAAATTGTCGATAGAAGAAAGAAACTCCTTTACCGGCTGCTTGCCATTCGGAAGGCGGTAGAACTCAAGCGTAAACAATGTTATTCCTTTTAGGGAATATTATATTCCCATTTTGCAATGAATGCAACTCGAATTTTCTATATTTTGGAATACCATTATTTTACACGCCAAGCTCCGAACTGTCAATTATTTCCTTTTATAAAAGTGAACGGCGGCCCGCAGGCCGCCGTATTCAAACTTGCTCGTTCTTCAGTTCTTCCACATCGCACCCGCCCCGCCGTGCCAGAACAGCAGCACGTACAGCGCTGCGATGTTCAAGAGCAGGCAGAGGGGAACGCCGATCGTAAAAAGGTGATGCTTCGTCTTGTGGTGGAACACCCGCATGCCGAGAAATGCGCCCAGCCCGCCGAAGAAAAAGGCCAGCAGGAGCAGCGTCTTTTCCGGGATGCGCCACTTGTCTTTTTTTGCTTTGTATTTGTCCAGCCCGTAGACGCAGAACACGATGAGGTTCCACGCCGCCAGGGCGATCGCAACATATTTCATCCTTGTTTAATTCCCGCCGGGAACGTAGGTCGGAATGGGCTCCGTGCCCTTCGCACCCGCGCTGTAGCAATACCCGTAGGGACTGATGGCGTACACGCTGATCCAGACATCGTCCGGGTCAACGCCGAGCTTTTCTGCCGCCCGCTGGGAGATGCCCGCCAGGTCCAGCTTGATCTTGCCGCCCGCCATCATCTTCGTATAACTGAAGGTGTTGTTGGCGTAGACCTGCATGGGCTTTTCGTAGACGATGGAACTTTCGGTCTCGGTACCGCCGCCCGTGTTATCCGTGCAGACGCCGTCCACACACCAGCAGATAAAGCCGGCGTCGCGCTCGAAATCGTAGGGATCGACGGGCTCGAACTTGCCGTCCGCGCCAAGGCCGCCCAGCAGCTGATACTCGTTGTTTCCCAGCGCATCCAACTGCCCGCCGAAGTGCAGCATCGGGCTGTGCGCCGGGGTCACCTCCCGTTCCAGGGACGGGATAATGTAGACCATGCGCTTCGGCCAGCACTTCGACAGCTCCGTCCACTTGTAGCGCCGGTAGCTGGTATCGTCGCTGTCCGAGTAGGAGTCGCTGCTGTAGAAGTACAGGTGGTCCTCATCGCGCACGTCATCCTCGTACTCGTAGCCGATGATGGCGATCAGGTGGCCGTTCGTGCTGCCTGCGCAGCCCTCCAGGTAGGGGCAGCTGTCGTTCTTCCGGTTGGAATACGTTACGTTGATGCCGCAGGTGCGGCCCTGCGCCAGCTCCTGCATCAGGATCTCCTCGCTGCCGAACTGGCAGTAGGCTTCGTAGCCGTACAGACCGGCACCGGACACAGTAAAGGACCAGTTGCCGAACATGTCCTCGGCGTCGTCCTTCGTGAGCATCGCGTACATCTCCGGCAGCAGCACGGAATAGCGGGCAAGATCCGGGTCGGTCTCCCGGGAGAGCAGCATCACCGTCATGGTGGTGGGACTGCAGATGCTGTCCGCGATGGAGCCGTAGCGGATGCCCTGGGAGATGGCCGGCGCCGGGCAAAGGACTTTGTCGGGCAGCGTCTCTACAGGTTCCTCCGCGTAGGCCGCGCGCATGTCGCCGCCGGCAAAGGTCATGGTGACCCTGCGCAGCAGCGGGGTCGCCGCCGGATCGACCACCTGGATCGAATTTCCGGTCTGGATCTCTTCCGACCTGCGCAGCACCGCCTTCACCTGGACCTTCCAAGCCGTCTTCTGATCCTTGAGGATAAAGGTGTCCACGTCCATATAGGCCGCATCGCACTTCTTGTCCTTAACGCTGCCCCGCCGTTCGTAGGGCGTAAATTTTCCCCAGGTCAGCCAGTCCGTCCATTCGCCGTCCGGCCCGTCCAGCTGGGCTCTGGCCCAGATCTCCACGCTGGTCCCCCGGGGGATCTGCGCGTTCCAGCTGGCCACCATCTGGGTAAAATCGGCCGCTTCGTACTCGTGGGAGGTAAAGGTGCCTTCGCTGACGCCGTCCGCCAGGGCCAGGGCCTTCATCTCCCCGTCCTGCACGATCTCCAGGCCTTCCAGGGTGCCGTCGTAGAACGCATCCGCCTCCAGCTTCAGCAGGTTGCCCTGCACGCCGTACCAGACCATGCCGTCGCCGTCCAGGACTTGGCCGGGCCCCGCGCTTGTGCAAGCGGAAAGCCCTAAAAGCAGGGCCAGGACGAGGCAAAACGCAATCCGTGTTTTTTTCATAAGGGTCACCCCCGTATCTTACCCTCTGTACAGATGCAGGAACTCCTGCAGGCACTTCTCGTCTCTGCCCCGGACACCCAGCGTGTGCTTGGCGTGGTAGATGGAGCTGATGAGGGCCTCCTCCACGCATTCCACAGACGCTTCGAAGGCCGGGGAGATGTTGTCGTCGTAGATGAATTCGTAGGTCTTGAAGGGCGTTTCGTTAAAGTGCTCGACTTTGTTGGCCGTGGAGAAGGCGATGGCGATGTCGCCGGAGCCGTTGCCGGAATAGGAACCGGTGCGGGCCAGGGCGTGAGCCGCACGATTGGCCACTCTCTTGAGCTGTCTGTCCATCAGGGGGATGTCCGTCGCGATGATGATGATGCAGCTCCCCTTGTCTTCCTTGTGCCGCTCCTCGTTGATGCGCCGGCCGATGTAGTCGCCGCCGATCACGAGGCCGTCGTCGTTGCCGTAGTTGGTCATGCACAACGCGCCGATGGTGAACTTGCGGCCGCCGATCGTCAGCACGCGGCTGGCGGAACCGATGCCGCCCTTGATGCCCATCATCTCCATGCCGGTGCCGGAACCTACAGCGCCTTCCTCGAAGGTGCCGTCGCTCTCCTCGGCCTTCTTCAGAGCTTCCAGAACGTCTGCCTCCGTCACGTGCAGGCCGCGGATATCGTTGATCTCACCGTCGTTGCACTCCGTTACGACGCAGTTCACCGTGCCGGTCTGCACGCCGATCTCGGGGTTCTTGTCCAGCATGTACTTGACCGCCGCCGTCAGGGCCGTGCCCACGGACAGGGTGTTGGTCATGAGGATGGGAGATTCCAGGGTGCCCAGCTCGTCCATCTGCACCAGGCCGACGCTCTTGCCGAAGCCGTTGATGACGGATGCCGCGGCGAACAGTTTTTCCCGGAACACGTTGCCTTCGTGGGGCAGGATCGCGGTGACCCCGGTATTTACGTTATGGTCTTCGCTCTGCAGGGTCACGTGAGCCACCTTTACGCCGGCCACGTCGGTGATGAGATTTTTAGGTCCCTTTTCAAATTTTCCGTGCAGATCAAGTTTGCAGTCTTTTTCCAGTCCCATAGTTTCCTCCTATTTTTTTACTTGCTTCCCCATAAACTCGATGGCGCGTTCCGCCATGACTTCCATGGGGTCGGTATAGAAATCGTCTAAGTGCTCGTCCGCTTTGATGACGGACAGCTCGGTGCAGGCCAGCAGCGCGCCTTTGCAGCCGGCGGCCTTCACCTCTGCATCGACTGCGGCCAGAGCCTCTTTATCTGCGGGAAGACCGGCTTTAATGCAGCCGTAGATGAGGTGCATCACGAGTTTCTGCGTTTCGGGTGTGCAGATGTAAGGCTCGACGCCGCATTTCTCCAGTTCTTTCTGGTACAGACCGGTCTGGATGGTGCCGTCCGTGGCCAGGACCGCCACCTTTTCGCCCTTGTGCAGGCGCCCCATCTCCTTCGCGGTCTCCCGGATCATGGAGATGATGGGGATCTTCAGATCGTCGAACTGGTGCAGATAATAGTGGGCTGTGTTGCAGGTGGTGCAGATGGCCTTGCAGCCCATGTTCTGCAGCGCAAGGCAGTCCTCGTGCAGGCTGTCCCAGGCGGCCTGCCACTTGGAAAAGTCGTCGGACAGGATGGCTGCCGTGCGGTCGGGCGTTTCGGCGTCGGACAGCAGCAGGATGTTGATGTGGTCCTGGTCCTTTTCGGCAACGGTCTTTTCCGTGACCATCTTGTAGAACAAGGCGCTGGCCATGGGGCCCATGCCCCCCAGGATCCCGAGGTATTCTTTCATAAAATGCTCTTTTCGGTTCAAAAAGTGTTAAGGGTTACCCTCATTATATAACAAAAGAGAGAGTGCGGGGCACTCTCTCTTGCATCCTTGTGAAAGGGAATTATTCGGCTGCCAGGACCTTCAGGTCTTCTGCAACTGCGAATTCTGCTTCGGTAGCTTCCTTGATCTGTTCGATGCTGTAATCTTCGTATCTTTCGGTCAGGGTGAGCTTGCCGTCGACCCATTCCATAACGCCCATTTCGGTGATGATCTTGTCAACGACCTTTTCGGCGGTGAGGGGCAGCGTGCACTTCTTCATGATCTTGTAGTTGCCCTTCTGGGTGTGGGTCATCGCGATGATAACTTCCTTAGCGCCGCAGACCAGGTCCATAGCGCCGCCCATGCCTGCAACAGCCTTGCCCGGGATGATCCAGTTGGCCAGGTTGCCTTCTTCGTCTACCTGCATAGCGCCCAGAACGGTTGCGTCTACGTGGCCGCCGCGGATGATGGAGAAGGATTCTTCGGAACCGAAGAAGTTAGCATAGGGAACATAGGTTACCCAGTTTCCGCCGCTATCGATAACTCTGTAATCTTCCTTGCCCGGTTCAGCCTTGCCGGAAAGTCCGGTGAAGCCGTTCTCAGACTGCAGACAAATGTCTACGCCTTCGGGAAGGTAGCTGGTGCACATGGTCGGAAGACCGATGCCGAGGTTGACGACGTCGCCGTCATGGAATTCCTGCGCCGCTCTCTTGGCGATTCTAGCTTTTAAATCTCCCATGGTTTTTCTCCTTCTACGATCTTTTCTACGTATACGCCGGAGAACTGATATTCATCAGGATCCTTTTCACCGATCTCGTATACCTTTTCGGATGCCAGCAGGGTGTGCTCAGCAGCCATAGCCATTACGTGGTTGAAGTTCTTGGTAGCCTTCAGCATGGTGAAGTTACCATACTTGTCGCAGTAGTCTGCTCTGACGAGAGCGAACTTCGGACGGAGAGGCTTCTCGAGCAGGTACCTAACGCCGTCGATCACGATGATCTCCTTCGCGTTGCCCTGCCAGTCCTTTTCCATAGGAGTACCAAGTCCTACCGGGGTCAGAACGCCGCCCAGGCCTGCGCCGGCAGCTCTCAGCTTTTCAGCCAGAGATCCCTGCGGGAACAGCTCGTAAGTGAGCGTGCCTGCTGCGATCTGTCTGTTGATCTCGGGGTTAACGCCGATGTGGGAAGCGATCAGGTGGTCGATCTGGTGGTTAGCCAGAAGCTTGCCGATGCCCTTGAGCTTGCCGTTAGTCGGAGCGTTTTCTTCGTTCAGACCACCGTCGTTGGCGATAACGGTCAGGTGCTTGGTTCCCTGCGCTACGAGAGCGTCCATCAGGATCTCGGGGGAACCGGTGCCAAGGAATCCGCCGACTGCGATCATGTCGCCGTCTTTGATGGCAGATACAGCCTCAGCAGCTGTTACCATTTTGTTTTTCATAAAAATCTCCCTTTAACTATATAAGATGCTTCCGCTTTGCGGAAAATTTATACCGAACGTTATTTCTTGTTGACCCATCCACGGGCGACGATCTCCTGCATGACGTAGGAGCAAACGTGTTCTGCATAGGTCTCGGGACCGAAACCGGCATCGAAGCCCAGCTCCTGTGCCAGCTCGTGGGAAATACGGGGACCGCCGCACAGCAGCAGCATGTGGTCGCGGATACCTTCCGCTTCGCACAGCTCTACCATGTTGGTGAGGTTCTTGATGTGAACGTCCTTCTGGGTCACGGTCTGGGAAACGAGGATGGCGTCGGCGTTGACCTCGATGGCCTTCGCGATCAGCTCTTCGTTGGGGACCTGGGAACCCATGTTGATAGCGTTGACGTTCTTAAAGCGCTCCAGACCGAAGTGGCCGTGGAAGCCCTTCATGTTCATGATCGCGTCGATGCCTACGGTGTGGGCGTCGGAACCGGTGGATGCACCGACCATGGTGATGGTGCGGCCGATGTTCTTCGCGATCCATTCACCGCATTCTACGCGGTCGAATACGTCGGATTCTACCTTCGTAACGCGGATCTTGGTGTAGTCCACCGTGTGGTGAACGGGGCCGTAGACTACGAAGAAGGTGTAGCCGATGCCCAAGTCGCTGTGGTGGGTCACGGAGGGTTCGTCCATGCCCATCAGCTTCGCGTACTGAC
>JAGAHX010000082.1 GCA_017626845.1 Bacillota bacterium | reverse complement strand
TCCCAAGACAGAAGATGCAGCGCTGGCGAAAGCGCTGAAATTGCTGAGATGATGATCTGACGGGGACGGTTCTCTTTAGATCATTTTGATCTAAAGAGAACCGTCCCCCTCAGTGCATCTATACAGTTAAGAACCGTTTCTTTCTGTTCACATAGTTTCCCACTGCTTCAGCAGGCCTTGCATCCACTCTTTTACGTCCATGCCGTAAGCAGACGCCAGACGCTGCGGGCTCAGAACTTCCCGCACCGGACCGCAGGCAATGGCTTCGCCCCGGTCCATCAGTACCGCGCTGCTGCCGTAAGCCAGCGCCAGGCTCAGGTCGTGGACCACGGAGATCACAGCCCTTCCCGGCTTTTTGCGCCATTCCTCGATCAAAGAGAATACCTGCTTCTGATAGACCAGGTCCAGGTGGTTGGTCGGTTCATCCAGGATGAGCAGATCCGGATCCTGGGCGAAGATCTGCGCCAGAAACACACGCTGCAGTTCGCCGCCGGACAGCTTTAAGACGGATTTATCCGCCAGGTTTTCCAGTCCGGTGAGTGCCAGCGCCTGCTCCACCGCGTCGTCGTCCGCGTCGCTTTTTCCGGCAAAGATCCCGGAGGAATAGGCGTAGCGGCCAAGACCTACGACTTCCCGCACGGAGAAGGCGTAATTCACGGCGTGGTTCTGCTCCAGCACGCCGATATGACGGGCCAGTTCCTGCGGCTTATAATTCCGCACGTTTTTCCCGCAGAACAGCACGTCTCCGGTGCTCTCCACGCTCTGGGCGACTGCGCTCACCACCGTGGATTTTCCCGCGCCGTTGGGGCCGGCGATCATCAGCCACTCCCCTTTCTCCACGGAAAAACTCACACCTTTCACGATCTCCAGCGTGCCGTAGCGCACGCTTAAATTCTTCACTTCCAGCATGCGCATTACGAGACCCTCCTCGAACGGTAGAAGATGATGATAAACAGCACGGCGCCAATGAGGGACGTCACGACGCCGATCGGCAGCTGCAGGGGATTGGCGATCATCCGGGCCGCCAGGTCGCAGAGCATCAGGAAACTCGCGCCGCCGAACAGGCAGGCCGGCATCAGTCTCGCGTGGTTGGGCCCCGTGATCATCCGGACAATGTGGGGGGTCACCAAGCCGACGAAGCCGATGGTGCCGCCGATGGAGACGCACACCCCGATGAGGGCGGAGACCGCGATGAGAACCGTCAGCCGCACCCTTCTTACGTTGACCCCGATATGCCGCGCGTTGTCCTCCCCTACCGCAAAGGCGTTCAGCTCCCGGTGCAGGTGCAGCAGTATGCCGCCGCACACGACAAGCGCGGCCAGCAGCACCAGCGCATTCCGGTAGCTGCTCCCCGCCAGCGAACCCATGGTCCAGAACGTAATGTTGTGGAGCTTGTCCGAAGCGAACGTCAGGATGAGGGAGAGCAGGCTCGACACGAACATGGAGTAGATGACCCCGATCAGGATGATGCTGTTGGTGGACAGGGAATAATCCAGCTTATACGCCACCGACAAAATGATGACGATGGAAGCGAAGGCGAAGATCATGGCCATCACCATGGTGCCGGCAAAGGGAAGCGCCGGGAAGGTAATGCCGAAGGCGATGGCGATGACCGCACCCAAAGACGCGCCGGAGGACACGCCCAAAGTGGACCCGTCCGCCAGCGGATTTTTCAGTAAGCCCTGCATGGCTGCACCGCAGATCGAGAGCGCAGCGCCGGTGAGCGCCACGCAGATGACCCGGGGCAGCCGGGATGCCAGGATGATGGAGGCGGAAGACGTGGACGGCGCCGCATCGCCCCGCAGGGCGCCGGCGATGAGCGAGACCGTTTCGGAGAATGGCACGCTCACGCTCCCGATGGAGACGCACAGCACGAAGACCGCCAGCATCACAGCGGCAAAGGCCAGATAGGCCAGCAGGGAAAAAGATTCAGTTTTCCGTCTGCTGCTCCTCATTATGCGGCAGGCGCGAGCTCTTCAATGGGATGCTCCACGACGAAATTGTGAAGCATCAGCGCGCCGTCCGTCAGACGCGGCGTCGGACGGGACAGTTCGTTGTTCACGAGGTTGAGGATGGCACCGTTTTTCACGGCGGTCACATTCTCCCAGCCCGTGCGGCCCATGATCTCCTCTTCGGGAGTCGGACCCTCGCCGAAGTACATCGTGATGGTGACGATATAGTCCGGGTCGCGCTCGATCACCTGCTCTTCGGAAATTTCCGCCCAGCCCTGCACGTCGTCGAAGATGTTCTTCATGCCCAGCATCTCGGCGATCTCGTTCATAAACGTGCCGCTGCCGGCGGTCCAGAGGCCGTATTCCAGCGGGGAAACTTCGAAGTAGATCGTCTTGCCCTGGCCGGCGGTGCTGCCTGCCAGATCCGCAAACTGCAGTTTCATGTTGGTGATGACCTGGTCCGCTTCTTCTTCCTTGCCCATCAGCTTGCCGATCATTTCGACCGCGGTGTAGACGCCTTCGATGTCCTGGGCGTCGGAGACCACGACCTTGATGCCGGCCTCCTCCAGCTGCGCGATCTGCTCTTCAGTCTGTGCCATGGTGCTCATCAGCAGCACCTGGGGCTCCAGAGCGATGATCTGCTCGATATTCGTATCGTAGCCGGACTGTACGGAGGGCACTTCCAGCACCTCCGCAGGATAGTCGCAGTATTCGCCTCTTCCCACCAGCGCATCGCCGGCGCCGACAGCATAGAGAAATTCGCAGTCTGCCGCAGACAGGGCGACGACGCGGGTGGCGGGTTCGTCCAGAGTGATCTCCCGTCCCGTCATGTCGGTGACGGTGATGGCAGCCTCTGCGGAAGGCTCTTCCGCAGGCTCTCCGACAGGTTCGATGCTGCCGGTGCAGGCAGCAAGAGAGAAGATCATGGCCAGCGTAAGAAGGAGCGCCAGCATCTTTTTGGTGTTCATGTTTTTGTTTCCTTTCTTTATCCAACCGCTGCTTTCACCTATGCGTCCGCAGCTTTTTTATACAGGTCTTCCAGCTCGTGGATGATGCGGTCTTGACCATATTCCGCCCGGACGCGCGCAGCGATTGATGTGCGCCAGGCGGGCAGATCGCAGGACTCTTCCCGCTTCAGTACGCCGAGGATGGCATCCGCCAGACCGTCCGGATCTTCGACCGGTGCCAGCGCGCCGTTCGTTTCGTTGACGATGCCGGGCAAACCTCCCACGTCGGACGCAACGACAGGAATGCCGCAGGCCATAGCCTCCACCGCCACGAGTCCGAAGCCCTCGCTGCGGGACGGTGCCACGGACAAGTCTGCGATGTTGTACAGCCTGCAAAGCGCCGGCTGCAGCACATTGCCCAGGAAGCGCACGCTCTTTAGGTCGAGCTCCTTCGTCTGTGCCTCCAGCTCCGCCCGCACATCGCCGTCTCCGACGATAAGGGTCACGCTGGGCGGGTCAAGCGATTCGTACCGGCTGACCGCCTCCAGCAGCACGTCCACGCCCTTTACCCGCGCCAGTTTTCCGGCAAACAGCACGATGCGCTTTCCTTTGTAGAAGGCCGGCTCCACGCCGTAGGGCCCGAGCACCTCTTCCCGGGTAAGGGCCGCCGTATAAAAGATCGACGGATCATACCCGTTGCGCATGCGCACGATCTTATCTTTATAGTCCGGAAACCGCTCTTCCACCAGCGCGGCGTTGTCTGCAGAGATCGCGATCACCGCCTTGCACTCCGCCATGGCGGTATGCGCGTAGCTGCGCAGATAGGGCCACCTGTCGTAGCCGATCAGGTCCGTGCCGTGAGCCGTCAGCACCAGAGGCACGCCGAGCCCCGCTGCCAGCGACGATAGGATCCACACGTGCTGGCCGTGGACGACGTCCGGCCGGTTCGTCTCCACTTCCTGCCGGGTCGCTTCCGAAAAGGCCCGGATATACTGTTCCATCTCGCCGGAGCTTAGGCTTTCGAAGGTCGCCGTGCTCCGGGGATGGGACGTAAAGCAGGGAAAATTGAAGGGCAGCGCGTTCTGCGGCGGCACCGCGGGCACGCCCTCTTCCGGTGTAAAGAACACGGGATGCAGGCGGATGCCGGGGATCTCTTCGTAATCCGTGGTGTTTTCGGGGAGCACGATCGTCACTTCGTGACCCTTCGCAGCCAGCTGCACCGCCAGATTCTTCGTATAGGTGCCGCTGCCGGAGCCGGCCAGCGGAAAGTGATTGATCATCAGGATCTTCATGGGCGGGTCCTCCTTTACAGCCATTTATTCTTTTTATTCTTTCGGAAGAGCCATATCATAAACGCGACGATGGCGGCGCTCAGGGCGATGACGAACGGATAGCCGTAAGGCCACTTGAATTCCGGCATCATGAGGTTCATGCCGTACCAGCCGGCGATGAGGGTGAGGGGCAGGAAGATGGATGTGACCACAGTAAAGAACTTCATTAAACTGTTCTGCTCGATGTCCACCTGGGCCTCGTAGGACTGGCGGATCTGGTCCAGATTTTCCAAAACGATCATTGCAATCCTCCTTAGGATCGTCCTTTTCCTATCATCCATTGCATTATATCATAGATTTAAATGGGCCCCAGGGGGATCGAACCCCTACACACCAAGCAAAGAGACAGGGAAGTAGAAAGCATTGTCATTGATTGCCCGGATCGCATCGGTATTGTCTATTACCATACCTCTCATGACTGGCTTCTTATACTTTTCCAACACGTTGAAATTCTTAGTGGCCTTGACCGGCGATACGTTCTTTTTGATTTCTACAGGATAGATCGCATCATTCTTGACAAGCAGAATATCAACTTCTTTTTTATCTATATCTCGGTAATAGTACAGAAATTGCCTTGGATCTTCTCCATGATTCAAAAAACTTTTTATTACCTCACTTACGACATAGGTTTCAAAGAACGCCCCTCCCATAACGCCATCCTTTAGCATTTCGGATGTCGGCCATTTACAGAGATAAGCACATAAACCCGTATCCATAAAATACAGTTTTGGAGTTTTGATGATGCGTTTCGACATGTTGGCCATATACGGCTGCAGCAGATAGATGATCCCGGATGACTGCAGGATCGAGATCCACCGTTTACATGTCTCCACATTAATTCCCAAATCCTTCGAAATATCGCTGTATACCAGTTCCTGAGAGGTTCTTAGCGCCAGGAGTTCAACAAACCGCCGGAATTGCAGTTCACTGGAAGCAGAGATCAGCTTTCGAACATCTTTTTCGATATATGTGTCGACATATGCTTTGTAGTATGCGCTCCTTTCAGATACACCAGTACATACATCCGGCATACTGCCCTGAAAGATATCCGCGAACACTTCCATACTGTTTCTGTAGTATCCAGGATGCGCCTGCTGTTTCCTCATCAAGGCATCAAAATCAACTGCAAATGGTGAACCGGCGATTCCCCTCTTTTCCATTTGAGAAAAACCGGACATGTTGATCACAGCAGTTCTTCCGGCCAGAGAGTCGGAGATACCTTCCTGCAGTTCGAACTGGTTTGATCCCGTCAGAACATACATAAGTTTTCTTTCTTCTCCGCTTTTCATCCAGCGGCGTCTTTGTTTATCGACGATCCGCTTGATCTCATTTAAAAGCCCAATTTCTTTCTGAACTTCATCGATGATCAATGGCCAGGGATGGGATTCGAAAAAAGCTTTTGGGTTGGCATGAGCAAGTGCCAATTCATCGGAATCATCCAATGTTACAAATCCAAAGTCATCTCCGAACAGATGGTCTACCGTGGTCGTTTTGCCAACCTGCCGGCTTCCGTACAATGCGATCACCTGAAAAGAATCCGCAGCTTTCAGCAGCACCTTTTCTATATCTCTTTTTATATACATAACGTCCCCCACTTCTCTCAGATAAAGGATACCACAAAAATGCGATTAAATCACTAGCGGACTATTGATTTAATCGCACTTTTAAACGTGCTGAATGTGTCAGTATTTCAACGCAAAAACCGCCCTTTCGGGCGGTTATTTGGTGGACCCTAGGGGGATTTGCGTATTTGCTGCGCAAATCCGCCGTCCTGCGCCCGCCTTAGGCGTGCTCGGACCGGACGGCTCCACCGGAGCCTTCCGCCTTTTGGGGTTCGATCCCCCTGGGGCCCACACAAAAACCGCCCTTTCGGGCGGTTATTTGGTGGACCCTAGGGGGATCGAACCCCTGGCCTCAAGATTGCGAACCTTGCGCTCTCCCAGCTGAGCTAAGGGCCCATGTTCGGCGGTTCAACAGAACCGCCCTATTATTCTATGCTAATTTCTTGATATCTGCAAGCAGTTTTTCAACATTTTCTTCTTTTGTCGCCCAGGACGTGCAGAAGCGCACGATGCGGTGGGTATCGTCCGTCCAGCCTTCCGTGGAAAAACCGTAGTTTTCTGCAAGTTTCTTCGCCATGCCGTCTTCCATTACGAAGAACTGCTGGTTCGTCGGGCTGTTCGAGTACCGGGGGATGCCGGCTTCCGCAAAGCCCGCGATGATCTTTTTCGCCGTGGCGATGGCGTGGCGGGAATACTTCATATACAGGTCGTTCTGCATCAGCACTTCGAACTGCAGGCCCAGCAGTCTTCCCTTGGCGAACATGCCGCCGTTCTGCTTGATCAGATAGCGGAAATCCTTCTTTAAGCGGTCATTCGCGATGACGACAGCCTCGCCCATCAGCGCGCCCTGCTTGGTGCCGCCGATGTAGAACACATCGCAGACGCGGGCCAGGAAGGGAATGGACAGATCGTTCTCATCGCAGGCCAGGCCGTATCCCAGCCGCGCGCCATCCAGGAACAACACCAGGTTATATTTATCGCAGACCTTGCGGATGGCCTCGATCTCCGCTCTCTTGTAGACTGTGCCCAGCTCCGTGGGGCTGGAGATGTAGACCATGCCCGGCTGCACGATGTGCTCGAAGGATTCATCCCGGTAATGATCCGCACAGAACTTATCGATCTGCTCTGCCGAGATCTTGCCGTCGGTCTCCGGCAGCGCCAGCACCTTGTGGCCGTGGGCTTCGATGGCGCCGGTCTCGTGCCGCGCGATGTGACCCGTCGCAGGAGCGATAACGCCCTGATAGGGGCGCAGCGTCGCCGCGATGACCGTCATGTTGGTCTGGGTGCCGCCCACCATGATGTGGACATCCACGTCGTCCCGTCCACAGGCCTTCTTGATCAGCTCCTTTGCATGCGCCGTGATCTTATCCTCGCTGTAGCCCTCGTGCTGCTCCATATTGGTGCGGACAAGCGCCTCCATGATCTCCGGACAGCATCCTTCGTTATAGTCGCAGTTGAACATGATCATAGTTATCTTTCCTCTTTTCTTTGGTCACACGAAAAACCGCAGCCCGCGCAGTTGCCGCCGCAGCTGTGTTTTCCTGCTTTCTTGTCTTTTCTCATCTTGTAGATCACCGCGCATACGGCTGCAGCCAGTATCGCGGTAATGACCAGATCTGCCATAGGCACCTCCTGATGCATAAAAAGTTTACCATAAAAAACCACAGTGTGGTAAAATTAATGTGTTAAAGGAGACGACAACTATGGAAGCAAAACATGTCATTACGATCGCAAGAGAGTTCGGCAGCGGCGGCAGAGAGATCGGTATCAAGTTATCCGAGATCCTCGGCATTCCTTTTTACGATAAAGAATTACTGCGCCTCGCGTCCGAACAGGGCGGCTTAAACGAGGAGTTTATGGCTGCCAACGAGGAAAAGGCTCCGGTGGTCAACGCCGCATCCTTCGGCAGAAGAACGCTCAATGCCTTCTATCAGCCTTCCCTCTCCGATACCATCTTCCTGGAACAGTCCAAGATCATCCGCAGCCTCGCGGAAAAAGGCCCCTGCGTTATCGTAGGGCGCGCCGCGGACTACGTGCTCCGGGACATGGGCAGCGTGGACGTATTCATCTCCGCCAGCATGCCCTACAAGATCGCCAGAAAGCACAAGGTAGCGCCGGAAAAGGCGGACTACACCGATGCCCAGATGGAAAAGTACATCAAGGACATCGACAAACACCGCCAGAAGTATTACGAGCACTACACCGGCAGACGCTGGGGCATGATCGGCAACTATCACCTCTGCATCTGGGCCGATAACGTGGGCTCCGACGGCGCGGTGCAGGTCATCCTCAACTATCTCGAGCAGATGGACAAATACCAGCCCGAGCAGAAGACCGAAGAATAGCGAAAATTCAACAAAACGCTCCCTGCATGGGGGCGTTTTTGTGTTGTCTGTGCTACAATGGCCTGGGAGAGTGAAAGTTCATGAATACGACCATATGGAAAAACTGCGGCCTGACGAAAGGACGGCTGAACAACGTTACCTATTCTTCCGAACGCGGTGCCCTGATCCTGGACAGTCCCCTGGAAGGCGTCTTTCTGACGGAGCCCTGCGAGACGGAAACGCCCTTCAACGACCTGGTAGCGTCCTGGAATGCGCAGACACCGGGGAAGAGCGAAGCAGAAGTTTATGCGCGGCTCCGGGTGGGCGGCGTCTGGAGTAGCTGGATGAGCTGGGGCGTCTGGGGGACCCATATCAAGAGAAACTGTCCAGACCAGGAGGACGGGCTCGTATGGGCCAACACCTACCGGGACTGGGGAGACAGTTCCATCAACGTGAAAAACGGAAAAACGGCGGACGCGTTCCAGCTGAAAGCGGTGCTGCGGGCTCCGGCAGAGGCAGAAGAACTGCCCTCCCTCACCCTGCTTAGCGCGACCTGGAAAAACACAATGGATCCCGGCTGGCAGGACAGGAGCGAAGATCCGCTGTGCCGCGAAGGCCTGAAGGAACTGCCGAAGAGCGTGCATCTGGACACCCCTGTCATCTCCCAGAAGCGCAGAGATCCGGACTATGGAGGGGTCATCTGCTCTGCGACCTCCATCGCCATGCAGATGTGCCACTGCGGCCTCGACATGCTGCCGGAAGAGACGACCTTCCTCTGCAACGACTACGGCTTCGGCGGCACCGGCAACTGGAGCTATTCCTGCGCCGCGGCAGGCGCCTGCGGGCTGGAAAGCTACGCGGCGTATCTGAGCAAAGAAGATCTGATGGCGGAGCTGGCCAAGGGCTATCCCGTAACGCTCTCCGTAAAGTACAGCTGGCGGGACGACATGGATGTGCCGCAGCTGGATAACGCCACCGTAACGACCCACGGCCATCTGATCGTCGCAACGGGCTTTTACGAAAGCAAAGCGCTGGGAGAGACCGTGTTCTGGGTCAACGACCCTGCCGGCTGCTTCGACGTATCCAGCGGCCCCCGGGAATACCGCTGGAGCCAGCTCGACAAGGCCTGGTACCGCCGCATGGCGTACCTCTGCCGCAGAAGAGAAGGCTTCGAGCCGTTCCGCGCCGTTCCCCGCATCGAGGCGCAGCTCGTACCGGCCGGAAGACCCGGCGTCTACACGTTGATGGCGGGCGGCCGTCCGGTG
The DNA here is from genome assembly GCA_017626845.1 of Bacillota bacterium. GTDB lineage: Bacteria > Bacillota > Clostridia > Peptostreptococcales > Anaerovoracaceae > RUG11894. The sequence continues at coordinate 2,427 of JAGAHX010000082.1, read as the reverse complement.
AAGCTTAGCATCGACTTTCTGCGCGGCAAGCGCGAAGTGTTCGGAGGCCACGGCACCATGTACTGGTACTGCGAAGACGATCTCAGCGACCTGGAGCCATGCACGAAGCGCTGCGAAGCCAATCATACTTTCCATTACGAAGGAGTTCTCGTGACCCCGTCAGGAGACGTCTGGATCGAAGGCGATATGTTCCGCCGTCTGAAGGAAAAGGGAAAGACGATCATATTCGGCGTTGTGGAAAACAGCGGCACCCATTATATTGCAACACTTTAAGGCCTTGCGTTTCTACGGCCGGTGCTAATGCGTCCGGCCGTTTTTTTATTTTTTAAAAACGAGGGAACCTTTTCTGCGCCAGGTCGTCTAACGAGTGTAAGGACAAAACAAAAGCGAAAAACAAAAGGATACGTTAGAAGAAAAGGAGAACCCCATGAAGAAGATCGTTAAGAAGAGCCTGACCCTCGTACTCAGCACCGCCCTCCTCGTAAGCAGCTTTACCGTAACGGCATTCGCGGATCCGGGCAAGGACCATGGAAACAACGGCAACGGCTACGGCCACGAATACAACAAGGACTGGTTCGAGAACGGCCACGACAACAGAGACAAGAACAAAAATAAGGAAGAAAAGCAGGATAACCGCTACCACGGCGTCTACTGCGACGATCCGATCCTGGACACCTGGCTCCGCTGGATCTTCGGAGATTGGGGAACCGGTAACGATAACAAGCAGGAAGAACCCGCACCGTCTCAGGAGATCGAAGCTCCGGCAGTAGAAGAAAAAGTCGAAGAGAATAACGAAGAAGAGTCCGCTCCCGCTCAGGAGATCGCAACTCCCGCAGTTGAAGAAAAAGTCGAAGAGACTATCGTAGAAACCAAGGGAGAAGAGTCCGCTCCCGCTCAGGAGATCGCAACTCCCGCAGTTGAAGAAAATGTCGAAGAGACTATCGTAGAAACCAAGGAAGAAGAGTCCGCTCCCGCTCAGGAGATCGCAGCTCCCGCAGTAGACGAAAAAGTCGAAGAGACTGAAGAAACTATCGTAGAAACCAAGGAAGAAGAACCCGCTCCCGCCCAGGAGATCGCAGTTCCCGCAGTAGACGAAAAAGTCGAAGAGACTATCGTAGAAACGAAAGAAGAAGTAAAAGAAGAACCCGCAGAAGAGATCCAGGAAGAAGCAGTTCCCATGGCAGAACCGGTCATCGAAGAAGCGATCACTTCCAATGAACCCGCAATGACCGAAGAAGCCGCTGAGATGGTCCTCGCGGCAACCGCCGAAGAACAGGCGCCCCGCAGATCCGCAAGAAGAAGCGCAACCAAGGCAGTGGAAACCATCCTCGCAGTAGAGACCGCAGCAGAAGAAGGCCCCATCGAGACCGCAACGATCGAAAGCGAAGCAGTAGAGTCTGAAGAGATCGAAGAAGCAGAAACTCCCTTCGCAGCCCCCGCAGCGATCGAAATGGCCAAGGCCGAGATCACCGAAGCGCCCGCAGCTCCCGCAGCAATCGAAGTTGCAGAGGCAGAAGCTGAAGAAGAGATCCTGGTAGCGATCGAAGAGACCGAAGTTCCCCTCGCCGCAGCAGTCACAGTCACTGCCGATGAAGCGCCCGCCCAGAACAGCCACACCGCTCTGTTGGCAGCAGGCGCCATCGCGACCCTCCTCTTCTTCCTCCTCCTGCTCGCCAAGAGAAGAGACGAAGACGAAGAAGAACAGTAAACAAGATCCTTTCCTTCTAACGAAAGAGGGCCGGCCCCAGGGCCGGTCCTCTTGTTTTCTTATTATCGCCCGCTAGGCGATCGCTTTCACGGGGTAATCCTGATCTTCGACAGCCTTTTTCAGCACGTCGTCGGGCACGTCCTTGCTCAGGGTCACGACGGCGGTACCGGCTTCGTGGCTGGCTACGGCGTTCTCGACGCCGTCGATGGCTTCCAGCGCCTTCTTGACTCTGGCTTCGCAGTGCATGCACATCATGCCTTCTACAGTAAGTGTTTTGGTCATGGTTTCTTCCTCCTTAGAATTTTCGGCGATTTCCGCCGCATTTTCCTCTTGAACGATATCTTTATCCATCCCGGACGTTTCCTGGCGTTTACGGGCGATTTTGCGGTCCCTGGACGCATCGTGGATGTCGACTAGATTCAGCCGCAGCGCGTTCATGCACACGCAGAAAGACGAAAGACTCATGGCTGCCGCGCCGTACATGGGCTTCATGGCGATGCCGTAGAGGCCGATGGCCAGCGGAATGCAGATCGCGTTGTAGAAAAACGCCCAGAACAGGTTTTCATGGATGTTGCGGATCGTGGCACGGCTCATGCGGATCGCAGCCGAGACATCTGTCAAACGGCTCTTCATAACGACGATGTCCGCTGCATCGATGGCAACGTCCGCTCCGGCGCCGATGGCGATGCCGGTGTCCGCTGTGGTGAGAGCCGGCGCGT
>JAGAHX010000081.1 GCA_017626845.1 Bacillota bacterium | reverse complement strand
TGAAGGAGCTTCCGCTGGTCACCCTGTACTCCGACTACGGCACGAGCATTACGGTCAAGAAGGATCTGGCCCCGAACTATCAGAAGCTGGGCTGGTCCACGGCTCCCGTGTCCGTTCCTGCGGGCAGCAGCGCGGAGACCATTCTCAACGCCGCGACCCTCACTCCCATGAAGACCAACAACACGGAGCTGGACGGCATCATCGACGGCATTTTCGCCCAGATCATTACGGACGACATGTCCACTTACCAGAAGACCAAGGCCATCTACGACTATCTGATGGATAACTGCTATTACGGCAACGGCTGGGCTTCCTGGAGCGGCAAGTACGTAAAGCACGACGACGATTACGTGGTCGTGATGGGCAAGACGATCCTCAAGACAGGTCACGGCACCTGCGACAACTATTCCGCAGCATTCGTCGCCATGGCGCGCCGCATCGGCCTCAACGCCTATTTCGCCCGGGGCTATGCCGGCAACCAGGCGGGCTATCTGGATACCCACGAGATCGCGATCGTCTCCATCGCGGGCGTCGACTATGTGTTTGATCCCCAGATCGACGATTACAACTCCCGTCCGGGCAGACGGACCTACAGCCTGTTCTGCAAGCCTTTTGCCACCCAGACCGGCCGCTATAAAGGCTACGACCTGGCAGCGGCAAAGGCTGGGTTTGGGAATTTCCAATTAAAGTAATACCTCGCAGTTGACAACTCCCTTGCTCCCCCATATAATATTCGGAGCAAGGGAGTAGCTTTAAGCCTTTGATCAACAATCCCGCCGGTAAAACGGCTGGTCAAAGACCCGCGAAGGTAGCCAGACTTACAGCAAGTGGTGTTGTTGCAGGTCTGTTTTTTTATGGCTAAACGGCTTGCACGTCCGGAAGCTGCGCTTGTCCATTCGACAGGCTCAGGGACCGTAACTGCGAGGAGGAGTTTTATGAACAAGTATTACATGGAGGGCTGGGAAGAAGTCCTTCAGGAGGTGCAGAGCACCCCGCAGGGCCTCTCCAATGAAGAGGCTGCGGCGCGGCTCGAAAAGAACGGTAAGAACAAGTTAAAGGAAGCGGAAAAGGAGAGCCTGGCCCGGAAGTTCATAAATTCCCTGGCCGACCCGATGATCATCATGCTCATCGTCGCCGCCGCCATCCAGGCCGTCGTAACGGTGCTGGAGAGCGCAGGGAAGCCCAGTTTCGGCGACTTCGCCGACGTGGTCGTCATCCTGGTGGTCGTGATCATCAACACGATCATGAGCCTGGTGCAGGAGAGCAAAGCGGAAGCGGCCATGGAGGCCCTGATGCAGATGACCGCCGCCACCTCGAAAGTCCTGCGGGACGGCAAGCAGACCGTCTTAAAGTCCGAAGACATCGTCGTGGGCGACGTGGTGGTCTTCGAAGCGGGTGACGCGGTGCCTGCGGACTGCCGCATCCTGGAATCCTATTCCATGAAGGCGGAGGAAGCTGCTCTCACCGGCGAATCCGTGCCTGTTTCCAAGGTCATCGACGTGATGATGCTGAAGGAAGGCAAGGAAGACATTCCTCTCGGTGACCGCAAGAACATGCTCTACAGCGGTTCCACCGTGGTCTACGGCCGCGGCACGGCCGTGGTGACCGCCACCGGCATGGACACCGAAATGGGCAAGATCGCGGAAGCGCTTACCGAAGCGGAAAAGGAGCAGACCCCGCTGCAGAAGAAGATGGCGGAACTGTCCCGGTTCCTCACCAAGCTGGTGCTGGGTATCTGCGTCGTCGTATTCGCTGTCGGGCTCATCGAAGCGGTCGTCCTCTCCGACGAACCCTTCTCCTGGTCCCTGCTGGGAAGCGCCGGCCTCAACACCTTTATCGCAGCCATCGCTCTGGCGGTCGCAGCCATTCCCGAAGGCCTGCCCGCCGTCGTTACCATCATCCTGTCCATCGGCGTGACCGCCATGTCCAAGCGGCAGGCGCTCATCCGTAAGCTGACGGCTGTCGAGACCCTGGGCTGCACGCAGATCATCTGCTCCGATAAGACGGGCACCTTAACGCAGAACCGCATGACGGTCGTGGACACCTTTACGGACGATCCTGTGCTGCTGGCCAAAGCCATGGCCTGCTGCTCCGACGCAAAGCGTGCTCTGGGCATGCACGAGGCGGTGGGAGAACCGACAGAGGCTGCGCTGGTCAACCACGCCCACGACTTAAAACTGTACAAAGACGAGCTGGACGGGAAGTTCCCCCGCATCGGCGAGGCGCCCTTCGACTCCATGCGCAAGATGATGTCCACCGTCCACCAGGAAGGGGACCGCATCTATCAATATACCAAGGGTGCGACCGAGATCGTGCTGGAGCGCTGCAACTACGTATGGCGCGACGGCAAGGCCATCCCCATCACCGACGAGTACCGCAAGCAGGTAAAGGATATCTGCAAGCAGTTCGCCGACAGAGCCCTGCGCGTGCTGGGTGCCGCTTACCGGCCCCACTTCGAGATGCCGAAGGACTTCGAAGCGGAGACCCTCGAACAGGATATGGTCTTCATCGGCTGCTTAGGCATGATCGACCCCTGCCGTCCGGAAGTCTACGACGCCATCGAAGAATGCCGTCTGGCGGGCATCCGGCCCATCATGATCACCGGCGACCACAAGGATACCGCCGTGGCCATCGGCAAGGATCTTCGCATCATCACCGACGACAGCCAGGCCATCGAAGGCTCCGAACTGGACAAGTTCTCCGACGAGGAACTGCTGCAGGAAGTGCAGAAGTACTCCGTCTACGCGAGAGTGCAGCCCGAGCATAAGGTCCGCATCGTAAAGGCCTGGAAGGAGCTGGGCATGGTCACCGCCATGACCGGTGGCGGCGTCAACGACGCTCCGTCCATCAAGGCCGCAGATATCGGTATCGGCATGGGCATCACCGGTACGGACGTAACGAAGGGTGCCGCCGACATGGTGCTGGCGGACGACAACTTCGCCACCATCGTCCACGCCGTGGAAGAAGGCCGCAAGATCTACGAAAACGTCTGCAAGGTCATCCAGTTCCAGCTGTCCACGAACATGTCCGAAGTCATCGTCATGTTCCTGTCCACGCTGCTGCACTTTACCATCCTCACCCCGGTCCACCTGCTGTGGATCAACATGGTGACGGACTCCCTGCCGGGACTGGCGCTCGGTATGGAACACGCGGAAGGCAACCTGATGCGGCGTAAGCCCAGAGCCTCCACCGACGGCATCTTCTCCGGCGGCGCAGGCTACGATATGGTATGGCAGGGCATCTACCTGGCCTTCATCGAACTGGCGGCTTACTTTATCGGCTATCATCTGGAGTTCGGAAACTTCTCCGGCATCTTCTCCGGCGAGATCTGCGTGAATGCCATGGCCATGGCGTTCCTGACCATGAACTTTGCGGAAATGATGTGCGCCATCAATATGCGCTCCCGCAGAGGCTCCATCCTCTCCGGCGAGATGTTCAAGAACATCAACTGGTGGCTGGTGGGCGCCTTCGTCGTAACGACCATGCTGACGCTCCTGGCGGTCTATCTGCCCGGTCTGCAGCAGGTGTTCGACATCGATCCCGGCACCTTCCAGACCAAGGAACTGTACATCGCGATCGCACTGGGCCTCTCCACGATCCCCGTATTCGAGATCGGCAAGGTCATCCACAGAAAAGTGAGAGCAGACGAGGAGTAATTGGGTCAATCCCATGAATCAGACACGTAAAGATATCGTTATTCATTCTGTCGCAGCCGCAGCAGGGTTGTTCTGCTGCGGCATCGGCATTTATTTTACGCTGCAGGCAAACATCGGCGTATCGCCCTGGGACGTGTTCCATCAGGGGGTCTCTTCGCATACGGGCATGCTCTACGGCAATGTCTCGGTGCTCACGGCGCTCCTCATCCTCATCGTGGATATCGTCATGAAGGAACCCATCGGCGTCGGCATGTTCCTGGACGCCTTTATCGTCGGAAAAGCCGTGGATCTCTGCAGCTGGCTGAACTTTCTGCCGAAGCAGACCAGCCTTCCCGCAGGGCTGCTCTGCATGATGGCGGGGCTCACCATAATCGCCTGCGGCATGCGGGCCTACATGGGCTGCGCGCTGGGCTGCGGCCCCCGGGACACGCTGATGGTGGCGCTGTGCAAGCGGTCCGGCCTTCCCATCGGCCCGGTGACCATGGTCCTCTACGCCGTCGTGACCGGGATCGGCTGGCTGCTGGGCGGCCAGGTCGGCATCGGCACCATCCTGAGCGTCCTGTACGTCGGTCCTGCGCTGCAGATGATCTGCCGCATGACGAAATTCGACGCGGCCGGGGTGACCCATCAGAGCCTGCCGGAATCCCTGCGGATCCTGACGGGAAAGCGCGTTTTGTGTTGACAGATTTTCCTGCAAAGGCGCATAATGCAGGATATGAAAGACTACTCGAATTTGAACAAAACAAGAAAAGAAATAGTCCGCAATGCCCTATGGGCATCTGTCGGACTATTTGTCTTTGCGGTGGGTATTTATCTGACGATCCAGGCCAACATCGGCGTGGCGCCCTGGGACGTGCTCAATCAGGGCCTTGCGAAGCGCATCGGCATCTCCTACGGCTCCGTGATGATGACCGTATCGGCAACTGTGATCGTGATCGACGTGCTGATGAAAGAGCCCATCGGCCTGGGCATGGTCCTGGACACCATCATCGTGGGAAAGACCGTCGATCTGATGAATGCGCTCGATCTCGTGGCGCCCCGGCAGAGCCTCTGGAGCGGCGTGCTGCTGCTTCTCTTCGGTCTGCTCCTTCTCGCCGTGGGCATGCGCATCTACATGGCGCTGGGCCTGGGCTGCGGGCCCCGGGATACGCTGCTCGTAGCGCTGTGCAAGCGCTTTCCGAAGCTTTCCATCGGTGCCCTGAACGTCATCATGTGGGCGACGGTCACCGTCATCGGCTATTTTCTGGGCGGCCAGGTGGGGCTTGGGACGGTCATCAGCGTCGTCTGCATGGGACCCATCCTGAATACGCTGTGCCGGATGACCCATTTCAATGCGGCCGACGTCGTCCATCAGAATATTCTGAGAACGCTGCAGATCCTTATCGGCCGCTGATCAGCAGCTCGTACATCTCGTCCGCCGGGTCGATGAGAGGGAGTTCGATCTCCTTCTGCAGCGCTTCCTTCAGGTAGGGGAAGTGGGTGCAGCCAAGCACCCAGACTTCGGCGCCGGCTTTCTTGAAAAATACGCCCAGTTCCTTTAATCCCTGACGCTCGATGATCTCCTCCGGGGTGAGCCCGGCTTCGATGTCCAGCACGATGGCCAGATGGCCCATGCCGATCATGTCGATGTCCGGTTTTACGTCCCGGAAGGCCTTTTCGATGCCGTAGGCGCCCAGCAGGTTGGCGGCGTTGAACGCGATATGCTTATACCTGCCTGCGATGCTGCGGTAGACCTGGAAGGGGGTTACGATCTTAACGCCCCGTTCGGCCGCGAACGCATCGAAATCGAAGGCGCCGGACAGGGAATTGCAGTAGATGAAGAAGTTCCGGATGCCCTGCGCTTCCAGTTCGTCGAACACTTCCACCATCCTTGCGTGCTTGCTTTCCTCGCTACCGAACTGGAACATGGTCTGTTCCACCGGATTTGCGGACATGTTAAACTCGAAGACCTCCAGCGTGGGGTCTTTTTTACGCAGAAAATCCGCGCCCATCCTCGTATCGACGGGCGTTCCTGCGATGGAAACGACTTTGAACGGCATAGCGTCCTCCTTTCATGTCTACTTTTTGAGTTTTTTCAACATGGATGCATAGCCGCCGGCACCGTAGGTCAGGCATTTGTTGACCCGGCTGATCGTCGCAGCGGATGCGCCGGTCTCGGCTTCGATATCGATGTAAGTCGTTTTGTCCTTCAGCATGCAGGCGACCTGCCAGCGCTGCGCCATGGACTGCAGTTCCTTGATCGTAAGCAGATCCTCGAAGAAGCGGTAGCAGTCTTCCTCCGTTTCCAGGGCGAGGATGGCTTCGAACAGTTCGTCGTTGGCTTTACATTTGAATTTGGAATCGTACATGATCGGATCCTTTAAGACTTTAGAACTTCCGCGCTTTAGTGTGTTATAGTATTATATATCAGATGCGGCCCTTTGACAAGGGATGGAAATATTTGTATAATACAGACTATGAAACTTTATTTGATCAAAAAGAAAAAAGACAGAAAATATAGCAGCGAAGCCTGCGCCAAGGCTGCTGCCGGGGTCACGCTGGAGCACGACGTCTCCGGGCGGCCGGTCGCGATCGGCGGACCCTTCGTTTCCGTGAGCGACACGAAGAACTGGTGGGCTCTTTTGACCGCGGACAGCCCCTGCGGGCTGGACCTGGAGGAGGGCGGAAGAAGCCTGACCGCAGCCTCCGCGAAGAAACTGCACGCGCTGGAACAGCAGTATCTGGCGGGGCTGGAGCCCTTAAGCAGCGAGTGGCGGGAGGAGTTCCTGTCCATCTGGGTGCGGAAAGAGGCTTACATGAAGTTTTGCGGAGAAGGCCTCCGCATGGGTCTTGCCAAATTCTCCGTGCTGGACGCAGATCTGAACTATGCGAAGACCGTGCAGGCAAAGAACTATCCGGCTGCGCAGGTCGGCAGCATCGATCCCGGCCGGGGCCTGTATGCTGCAGTTGCTCTGGAAACGCCGGAAGTCCTGGAATCCGTAGAGCTGTGCCCCTACGAAGGGCAGACGGAACGGGAGATCATGGATGAGGCTGCGGACCTGCTGGCGGGCCGCGCCTATCTGAGCGGCGATCTGCAGAAGAAACTGCGGACGAAGGGCTACGACGCGGAAGAGACAGCGGAGACCATTGACCGCCTCCAGGAGCTGGGATACCTGGACGACGAGGCCTATGCAAAGAGCTTCGCTTCCGATGCGGCCCGCAAGGGAAAAGGGAAGCTTCGCATCGCAAGGGAGCTGGCGCAGAAAGGGGCAGATGCCGCAACGGCGAAAGCCGCCATCGAAGCGGTCTCGGAAGAGGAGGACCAGCTGTCCGAACGGGAACGGGCCATGGAAGCGGCGCAGAAGATGCTGCGGGGCGCGGAAAAGCCCGATGAAAAGATGCTGGCGCGCATCGGCCGCAGATTGTCGTCTCTCGGCTACGAGCCTTCCGTGATCTGGGATGTTTTGGGGAAGCTCAAGTCTTGACGAACCTTTGAAATTTCAATATACTAAATAAGTTAACGCGCTAATTTTTTATTCCATATCACAATAGAGGAAAAACGATGTACAAAAATCTGTCTGATGCGCCTATCGCAGAGGTGCAGCTTGCCCAGGCCGACAAATGGGACGAAGAAAAACTGCTGGAAAAATGCGTCACCGCAAGAGAAGGCCAGCCGAACTTTATTTTCTATGAAGGACCGCCGACTGCCAACGGCAAGCCGGGCATCCACCACGTGATCGCCCGTACGCTGAAGGACTCCATCTGTCGCTATAAGACCATGCAGGGCTACCGCGTGGCCCGCAAAGCCGGCTGGGATACCCACGGCCTGCCCGTAGAGATCGAAGTGGAAAAGCAGCTCGGCTTCTCCGGCAAACAGGATATCGAGAAATACGGCATCCGCGAATTCAACGAAAAGTGCAAGGAATCCGTGTTCACCTACGAAGGCCTGTGGCGCAAAATGAGCCACCGCATGGGCTACCTGGTAGACCTGGATCATCCGTACATCACCCTGAACAACGACTATATCGAATCCGTCTGGTGGATCCTGGACCAGTTCTTCAAGAAGGGCATGATCTATGAGGGTCACAAAGTGCTGCCCTATTGCCCCCGCTGCGGAACGGGCCTGGCTTCCCACGAAGTCGCGCAGGGCTACAAAGAAGTTTCCGTCATCACCCTGACGGTCCCCTTCAAATCCAAGACCGAAGAAAACACCTACTTCCTGGCCTGGACCACCACCGCCTGGACGCTGGCTGCCAACGAATTCCTGGCTGTCGGTCCCGAGATCGACTACATCAAGGCGGAGCAGGACGGCAAGTTCTACTATCTGGCCAAGGCCAGAGCGGACGCCGTTCTCGGCGAAGGCAAATACACGGTCGTATCCGAGATGAAGGGTAAGGACCTGGAATACATGGAATACGAACAGCTGATGCCCTTCGTGGACGTTCCCGGCAAAGCCTTCTTCGTAGGCACTGCCGACTATGTCTCCACGGAAGACGGTACCGGCATCGTTCACTGCGCTCCGGCATTCGGTGAAGACGACTATCAGGCTGGCAAGAAGTACGGTCTGGCCGTCGCCAACCCCGTGGATCCGGAAGGCAAATACACTGCGACGCCCTGGAAGGGTCACTTCATCATGGAAGAAGGCCTGGACGTGGAGATCATCAAGTGGCTGGCCTCCGAAGGCAAGCTGTACGACAAGAAGAAGATCGTCCACAACTATCCGCACTGCTGGCGCTGCGACACCCCGCTGGTCTATTATGCGAAGCCGTCCTGGTACATCGAGATGACGAAGCTGAGAGACGAGCTGGTTGCAAACAACAACACCGTCTCCTGGCATCCCCAGGCCATCGGCGAAGGCCGCTTCGGCAACTGGCTGGCGGACGTCAAGGACTGGGCCATCTCCCGCGACCGCTACTGGGGCACTCCGCTCAACGTGTGGAAGTGCGAATGCGGCCACATGGAGAGCATCGGAAGCCGCAAGGAACTGGCGGAAAAGGCTGTCGAGGATATCGACGATACCATCGAACTGCACCGCCCGTATGTAGACGAAGTGCATCTGCGCTGCCCGCACTGCGGCAAACTGATGACCCGTACACCGGAAGTCATCGACTGCTGGTTCGACTCCGGCGCCATGCCCTTTGCCCAGAGACATTATCCGTTCGAACACAAGGAAGAGTTCGACACCGAGTTCTTCCCCGCGGACTTCATCTGCGAAGGCATCGACCAGACCAGAGGCTGGTTCTACTCCCTCATGGCCATCTCCACCTTCGTCAAGGGCAAAGCGCCCTATAAGAACGTGCTTGTAAACGACCTCGTGCTGGACAAGGATGGCAAGAAGATGTCCAAGCACAAGGGCAACACCGTGGACCCGTTCCAGCTGTTCGACAAATACGGCGCAGACGCCACCCGCTGGTATCTGCTGTCCGTCTCCCCGGTCTGGTTCCCCACGAAGTTCGACGAGGACGGCCTCATCGAAGTCCAGGGCAAGTTCTTCGGCACGCTGCGTAACGTATATAATTTCTTTACGCTGTATGCAAACAACGACGGCATCGACGCATCCCAGTGCTTCGTAGACTATGCGAAGCGCCCCGAACTGGACCGCTGGATCCTGTCCAAGTTCAACCGCCTGGTCGCCTACGTAACGGATGCCATGGACGAATACGACCACAACAAGTCCGTCAAGGCCATCATGGACTTCGTCAACGAAGACCTGTCCAACTGGTACATCCGCCGCGCCCGCAGAAGATTCTACGCGGACGGCATGGAAGACGACAAGAAGGCCGTTTACAGCACCACCTGGGAGATCCTCACCGGCACTGCCAAACTGATGGCTCCCTTCGCGCCGTTCCTGACGGACGAGCTGTACACCAACCTCACCGGCGAAGAGACCGTGCATCTGGCGGCTTATCCCAAGCCCGATGCAGCCCTCATCGACGAAGCGCTCGAAGAGAGAATGGACCTGGTCCGCAGCATCGTCACCATGGGCAGAGGCATCCGCGAAAAGACCAAGATCAAGGTGCGCCAGCCCCTGTCCGAGATCCTGCTGGACGGCAAGTTCGAGGAAAAGATCGGCTACATGGCGGATCTGGTCAAGGAAGAGCTCAACGTCAAGACCGTCCGCTTCGAACCGGAGATGGACGATTACCTGAACTATCAGATCAAGCCTGACTTCCGCGTGGCGGGGCCGGTGCTGGGTTCCAAGATCAAGGCTTTCGGCGGCGCCGTCAACAAGCTTGACCCGAAGCAGCTGCTGGCGGAAATGTCTGCGAACGGCAAGATCGTTCTCAGCCTGAATGGCGAAGACACCGAGATCACCTCCGACATGGTGGCGGTCAACGTAAACGCCAAGGAAGGCTTCTCCGCCGCACAGGAAGGCGACGTCTGCGTCATCCTGGATACGAACCTGACGGAGGATCTTGTCAGGGAAGGTCTGGCCAGAGAGCTGGTCTCCAAGGTCCAGCAGATGAGAAAGTCCAAGGACTTCGACATGATGGACCGCATCCGCATCTACACCTGCGCGGATGAAGACGTGGCTGCTGCCATCGACGCCTTTAAGGACTGGATCATGTCCGAGACGCTGGCGGACAGCATCGAAAGCAGAGACGGCCTGGACACCGTGGACCTCAACGGCCACAAGACCGGCGTCGACGTGGAGAGAATTTAAGAATGGGTTTTAACGAAAAACTGCACGCCTATATAGCCGCACGTTTCTACGTGCGGCTTACCCATACGTTCGGGGAAAAGGGAAAAGCCGCCTTTATCCATGGCACGCAGTACTATGCGGAGCAGCGCGGCAGGCGCATGGCCAAGCGCGCCATCGCGGACGGCCAGCCTCTTACCTACGAGACCTACCGGGCCTACGGGGAATGGGTGAGCACCGAGGAGATGAAGGCCGCAGGCTGCGCCAACCGCTCGGAGACCGTAAAGGCCGGCCCGGACTGGGAGATGCACATCTTCGTCTGCCCCTGGCACGCGCAGTTCGCAGAGATGGGACTTGCCGAAGCCGGCCTCGTCTACTGCGCGCATCTGGACAACTCCATCTGCCGCGGCTTTAACCCGTACATCGTCTACGAAACGCCCCAGACGCTGCACGACCACGATCGCTGCATCCAGACTGTGACCCATGCAGACGGCCGTCAGCCCAAAGGCGCTGCCTTCGATCCGGCTAAAGCCAGACCGCTCGAAGAACGCAGAAAGGATTTCGAATATCACTGCGCCCATTCCTACTGGTCTTACGCCAGAACAGTGGAAGCCATTTTCGGCGAAGAGGGTAAAGCCCTCGCGGAAGATGTCCTTTCCGACATTGCAACGGACTGGGACACAAATTATGCAGATATTCTTAGACAATACCAATCAATAGATTTTGAAACTATTTAGTTAGTGCCGAAGGGGTGGCGCGAAGGAAGGGCCCCCGCCCGGCGCGTAAGCGCAAGGGATGGGGAAGGATGCCTGCAGGCAGGACCCCGAAGGCACGATCCTATGATCCAAAGGAGCACAACATGAAACGGCTACTATCGATTTTACTGGCACTTGCTCTGGTCTTCGGCCTTGCCGGCTGCGTGATGCCCGTGGCAAATACGGATGCGCAGCAGCCTGCAAACACCGGCAATAAGACCGCGGCGCCCGTGGACACCGACGAGACCTGGGCCATCTACTGGTATCTGTGCGGCAGCGACCTGGAAAGCAAATACGGCTGCGGCACGGACGATCTCATGGAAATGTTCAACGTGCCTCTGCCCGAGAACGTCAAGGTGATCATCGAGACCGGCGGCACCAAGGGCTGGCAGAACGACACCATGCAGACCCGCGTGCTGCAGCGCTACGTCTACAGCAGCGAAGGCCTGGAACTGGTGGAGAACGTGGACCTGGCCAACATGGGAAAACCCGAGACGCTGGCTTCTTTCCTGCAGTTCTGCAAGGACAACTATCCCGCAGACCGCACCATGATGCTGTTCTGGGATCACGGCGGCGGTTCCGTCTCCGGCGTAGCCTTCGACGAGATCTACGGCTACGACTCCCTTACGCTGGACGAGATCCACAAGGCGTTCGCCAACGTCTATCCCCTGAGCGATTCCAACCCGCCCTTCGAAGTGGTAGGCTGCGACACCTGCCTTATGGCGACCATCGACCTGGCCAACACCCTCAAGGATGTCTCCAAATATCTGATCGCATCCGAAGAAGTGGAGCCGGGCGGCGGCTGGTACTACGACGACTGGCTTGCCAAGCTGGCGGCTGACCCCTCCATGGACGGCGCAGCGTTGGGCAAGATCATCTGCGACGCCTATTATAAAGGCTGCACCGCAGAAGGCATCGTGGACAAGGCGACCCTCTCCGTCATCGACCTGACGAAGCTGGACACTCTGCTGAAGGCCTATGAGGATTTCGGCGACGAAGTTCTGATGGCCACCTGCGTGGATCCCACGTTCATGAACAAGTTCGCGAGAACGGCCTCCGCCTGCGAGAACTACGGCGGCAACACCCGCGAACAGGGCTTTACCAACATGGTGGACCTGGGCCACGTGGCCAGAGAGACCGAAAATCTGCTGGCTTCGGCCAAGACGGTAACGGCGGCGCTGGACGAATGCGTGCTGTACGAGATCAACGGCAGATACCGCAGCAACGCGACGGGCCTGTCCTTCTTCTTCCCGTACACCAACGACATGAAGACCTTCAACGCCTATACCGGCATCTCCGCCAGCCAGTCCTTCCCGTACTTCTACGAATACGGCCTGACCGGCAAGCTGCCGGAGGAGGGGCTTGCCTACGTCAAGAATCTGAGCGAAGCGCCCGTGGAGGAGCCGCAGGCACCCAAGACCATGAAGGATATGGGCTGGGAAGGCAAATCTCTGGTGGTCAACAAGGACGGCAGCGCCGTGCTCACCCTGGGACCGGAAGCCAACGACCTGCTGGCCGGCATCAGCTTCTCCCTGTATCTGTCCGACGAGAAAAGCGGCACCGTGCTCTGGATGGGCACCGACAACGATATCTTCGCGGACTGGGAAAAGGGTGTCTTTACCGACAACTTCCGCGGCAGCTGGGGTTCCTTCGGCGGTCAGCTCGTCTTCATGGAGCTGTCCTATGAAGGCGAAGATTACAACCTCTACGCCGTGCCCGTGCTGATCAACGGGGAAGAATACAAACTGGACGTGGTCTACGACTTCAAGTCTGAGACCTGGACGGTGCTGGGTGCCCGCAAGCCCGTGGACGCCAACGGCATGGCCGACAAGAACCTGTACAGCCTGGAGGAGGGCGACAAGATCGACCTGATCTGGTACATGGCGCCCGCCGGAACGACGGACTTTGAGCCCTACAGTGTTGCAACCATTACCTACGATAAGGATACCGCGTTCGCCGAAGCCTGGCTGCCCGACGACACCTACACCCTGGTCTTCCAGATGCGGGATGCCTCCGGCGAATACATCAATTCCAATTTCGTGGACTTCCGCGTGGAAGGCGAGAACATCTACGCAGAACCGAGATAGCACAGAAAGGGTAGACCGACCTTGAAGATCGACATGGAAAAAGACAGAGGAAGCTCCCTTCCTCAGGACCTGTTCAACAAACTGAGAGACGACATTCTGCAGAAAAAGATCAAGCCCGGCGAAAAACTGACGGAGCAGCGCATCTGTCAGGAGTATCAGGTGAGCCGTACGCCCGTGCGGGAAGCCTTTCAGAAGCTGGAGCTGGACGGGCTCATCGAGATCATTCCCAATCGCGGTGCCTTTGTGATCGGGCTGACCCGTCAGGATATCGAGGATATGTACGAGCTGCGCTCGGCCTACGAATCCATCGCGGTGAAGTGGGCCATCGACCGGATGACCCAGGAAGAGTTCGACGAGATGCAGGAGGCCTTCGAGCTCATGGAGTTCTACACCATGAAGCAGGACCCCGCCAAGATGCTCGCCATGAACACCCGGTTCCACCAGATCATCTACAACGGCACCAAGAACCGGATGCTGCAGCATACCCTTACGTCCTACCAGGTCTACACGAAGAACACGAAATACAGTCCCGAGTATATCAAGGAATACATGGACGAAGTGCTGGAAGAGCACAGGCAGATCTTCCTGGCCTTCCAGGCAAAAGATAAAGAAGCCGCCAGCCGCGCCGCCGTGCAGCACATGAGCAACGGCAAGCACCGAGCGGGCTTCGGAACGGATTAACTTTCATATGGAACGTAATATCTTAGAATACGTAAAAGAGACCCAGGAGCTTCTTTCGACCTCCGAGATCCTGGGTGCACAGACCGCAAGAGCGGCCGCTCTGCGGGAAAAACTGGAGGATCAGAGCATTACCGTGTCCGTCATCGGACAGTTTAAGCGGGGCAAGAGCTGCCTCGTCAACGCGCTGCTGGGGAAAAACATCCTTCCCACCGGCATCGTGCCCATCACTTCCGCTGCCACGAAGATCCGCTACGGGAAGCCTTCCTGCAGCGTCCGCTTCTTCAACGGCGTCGTAAAGCCCGTCAGCGAAGCGGAGCTCTCCCACTACATCAACGAGCAGGAGAACCCCGGCAACCTTCTGGGGGTGGACTGCGTGGACATGACCGCAGAGTCCGATTTCCTGAAGGACGGCCTTACCTTCGTGGATACGCCGGGCATCGGTTCCTATCATAAGAACAACACGGACGCCGCCTACGCCTTCATCAAGGAGAGCGACGCTGTCATTTTCATGCTTTCCGTGGATTCTCCCATCAACGAGATCGAGATCGACATCCTGCGCAACACGAAGGAATATGCCGCCAAGTTCTTCTTTGCGGTCAACAAGATCGATACCATCGGCGATGCGGACCGCGAGGCGTACGTCAATTACTGCCGCAATCTGCTGTGCACCCTGATGGGCGTGGACGACGTCGTCCTGTTCCCCATCAGCGCTAAGGAGGGCACCGGGCTCGAGGAATTGAAGACCGCGCTCAACCGCGATCTGCGGGCGAAAGTCCGGGAGATCCTGGAGGAGAGCGCGCGGCTTAAGCTGAAGGACGTCATCTCCCAGGCTCTGTCGCAGATCGAACTGTACTGGAAGGTGCTGCTGATGCCGCCTGCGCAGCTGCGGGGCAGTCTGGCCGACCTGAAGACCATGCTGGCGGACGCGGGCGAAGAGACCGCGAAGACCGTGCACGAGCTGGAGGCAGACCGCAACATCATCATCCCCGGGCTGGAGGAGACCTTCAAGGTAAAGCTCAACGAATTCAAGATGCAGCTGTCTTCCGGGGTGACCCGCATATTCGGCATGGACTACCATTACGAGCTGCCGAGCCTCCAGGAAGGCGAAGAGAACAAGGGCGCCTACCGGCTGGCTTCCGAACTGGGCAAGGAGTACCTGGAGGAGACGTCTGCGCTGCGTGCGGATCTGGACAAGACCATCAACGACGTGCTGATGTACCGCAACAACGACGCCGTGGACGTGGTCAACCGCATCTACACCCTGAACAAGCTCACCCGCACCTTAAAGCGCACCCAGCGCATTCTGCAGGGCACGGAGGAGGAAAACCCCGCGCCCTGCACACATCCCATCAAAATGACGAATCTGTGCCCCTGATCGAGTCACTTACGATAGAAAGGACGACCTATGAAGACAAAACCCCTCATCGGCATTACGACAAGTTACGACCGTGAACATAAAGAGATGCGCATCCGCACCACCTACACCGAAGCCGTGATGCACGGCGGCGGCATCCCGGTGCTGCTCCCCGTTACCATGGAGCCGGAGCGCATCCGGGAGCTGTTCGATTCTGTGGACGGCATCCTGCTGTGCGGCGGCCCGGACATCCATCCCAACATCTACGGCGAGCAGATCAAATATTATTGCGGTCACGTGAACCATGAAAGAGACGTGTTCGAACTGGAACTGGCCAGACTCGCCATAGAGAACGATAAGCCCCTGATGGGCATCTGCCGGGGCAGCCAGGTGCTGAACGTGGCCTGCGGAGGTACGCTGTACCAGGACATCAACCTGCAGGGCGCTACGGACTTTAAGCACGCGGACAACTCCGAGAGCCATTCTCCCGTCGCTCATCCCGTGGACCTGCTCCACGGCAAGCTGCTGCAGCAGGTGCTGGGCATCGACGAGCTGGAGATCACCTCCTGGCACCATCAGGCGGTCAAGAAGCCCGGCAAAGGCATCGAGATCTGCGCCATGTGCCCCGACGGCATCATCGAAGGCGTGTACATGCCGGAGAAGAAATGCATCTTCGGCCTGGAATGGCACCCCGAACTGCTGCCGGACAACCCGGGCTATAAACTGTTCGACTACTTTATCGACAACTGCAGATAAGCGAAAGACCCGCAGACGCGGGTCTTTTTCTATGGTTGAATCGACGTTTCAAATACTATATAATGTGGTTAAGTATTTTTGTGTGCACAAAATCAAGGATTTTACCATAAATTAAAAGGAGAGGGAAACATGAGCACTGTCATCAAACGGAACGGACAGGAAGTCGCTTTCGATCCGGCCAAGATCCAGATCGCCATCGAGAAGGCGATGCAGGAGACGCGCCTGGGGGTAGACGTGGGGCTTTCCGCGGATATCGCGCACCGGATCGCGCAGCAGGTGGCGCAGTCCCAGCAGAAGGTCCACGTGGAGGATCTGCAGGATCTGGTGGAGGACTTCCTGATGGCCAGCGAGCGTAAGGACGTGGCCAAGAAGTTCATCATCTACCGCTACGAAAGAGAGAAGACCCGGGTGGACCGCAGCGCGGATTCCGGAAGACTCATCAGCGAGGCGTTCATCAGCCGGTATAAGCACGCTCCCAGCCCCATGAACCAGCTGGGCAGCTTCGTATATTACCGCACCTATTCCCGCTGGCTGCCGGCGGAATCCCGCAGAGAATACTGGTGGGAGACCGTTCGCCGCGCGGTGGAATACAACTGCAGCCTCGTTCCCACGTCCCGGGACGAAGCGGAGAGACTGTTCCGCAACGTGTTCGATCTGAAGCAGTTCCTGTCCGGCAGAACGTTCTGGGTGGGTGCTACCGACGTATCCAAATATTATCCCATGAGCAATTTCAACTGCTCCTTCCAGGTGCTGGACAGCTTCTCCAGCTTCCACGACGTGTTCTACCTGCTGATGGTAGGCTCCGGCGTGGGCGTACGCATCCTGAAGTCCGACGTGGCGAAGCTGCCTCCGATCCGCAAGGACGTGGAGCTCATCCACGAGTCCTACACGCCGCTGCTCAAGGCACTGCGGCAGGATAATACCTCCCTGGAATTCACCCATAACGATACCGTCAAGATCACCATCGGCGACTCGAAAGAGGGCTGGGTGCAGTCCCTGGATTACTATCTCAAGGTGCTGTACAGCTCTGAATACCGCAAGATCAAGACCGTCATCCTCAACTACGACAACGTGCGGGAGAGAGGCGAAAAGCTCCTCACCTTCGGCGGCACGGCCTCCGGCCACGCCAGCATGAAGAACATGTTTACGAAGATCAACCGCGTGGTGGAAAAGGCTGCGACGAGAGACGCAGGCGAGCGCATCAAGCTGCGCCCCATCGACTGCATGGATATCGCAAACATCATCGGCGAGAACGTCGTGGTCGGCGGCGTGCGCAGAACGGCGGAGATCGTGCTCATCGACGCGGACGACAAGGAATGCATCGAGGCGAAGAGCAATCTGTACAAGAAAGTCGATGAAAAATGGGTCATCGACCAGGAGATCGCCCACCGCCAGATGTCCAACAACTCCATCTACTACCTGCACAAGCCCACCCGGGAACAGCTGCACTGGCACCTCACCCAGATGCGCTATTCCGGCGAGCCGGGCTACGTAAACGCGGAAGAAGGGCAGAGAAGACGTCCGAACTTTAACGGGGTCAACCCCTGCGCCGAGATCCTGCTGGATTCCAAGGGTCTGTGCAACCTTACGACGGTCAACTGCATGGGATTCGTGGACGAGAACGGCGTGCTGGATAAGGCTGCTCTGCTGGAGGCCCAGCGCCTGTCCGCCCGGGCCGGCTACCGCATGACCTGCACCGAGCTGGAGATCCCGGAATGGAACACCGTGCAGCAAAGAGACAAGCTCATCGGCTGCTCCCTCACCGGCTGGCAGGACATGGTGAACGCCACCCATATGACGAAGGACGAACAGGCTGTGCTGCTGTCCGAACTGCGTTCCGCTGCCAGAGAGGCGGCCCGCAGCTATGCGGAGGAACTGGGTATGCCGGTGCCTCTGCTGGTGACCACGGTCAAGCCCGAAGGGACCCTGTCCCTGCTGCCCGTCGTCTCCTCCGGCGTACACTTCAGCCACGCGCCGTACTACGTGCGCCGCGTGCGCATCTCCGCGGACGATCCGCTGACGAAGGTCTGCGAAGAGCTCGGCTATCCGGTCTATCCGGAAGTGGGCCAAGACCCCGCCACCTGCGCCACGAAGGTCGTGGAATTCCCGGTGAAGGCGCCGGAAGGCCGCTGCAAGGCCGACGTGTCCGCCGTCGAACAGCTGGAGATCTACAAGATGTTCATGGAAAACTACGTAGACCACAACTGCTCCATTACGGTGCACGTAAGAGACAACGAGTGGGACGCCGTGGAAGAATGGGTCTGGGAGAACTGGGACTGCGCCGTAGCGCTCTCGTTCCTCTCTTACAACGACAATTTCTACGAACTGATGCCCTACGAGGAGATCTCCGAGGCGGAATATAACGAGCGTGTCTCCAAGATGGCACCCTTCGTTCCGTCCCTCATCTCCAAGTACGAGAAGGAAGAAGTTGCATACGATATCGGCAATGAAGGTTGCGAAAACGGCATCTGCCCTGTAAGATAATAGTGTAGGACCATTCAGGGGGTGCATGCCAATGGACAACGAAAGACCGTTCTGGGAAGGAAAGCACTATGCGTTTACGCAGAACAAGGAGTGCGAGTTCTTTCCCTGTCATAAGACGAACAAACCGGAAGATTTTAACTGCCTGTTTTGTTATTGCCCGCTCTATGCCCTGGGCACGAAGTGCGGCGGCAACTTCCACATCACGGAAAAAGGCATCAAAGACTGCAGCGATTGCCTGGTTCCCCATGCCAGAAACGGTTACGGCTACGTGATCGGAAAATATAGTGAAATCAGCGAATTGGTCTCCGAGCAGATCCGTATGCAGAGAGAACAAGCGCAGAAAGGTGAGGAAAAGTAGTGGGTATTTTTTCGAATGACAAAAAAGGCTGCCCCATCTGCGGCAACCCGACGCCGAGACTGTTCCCGACCAAGGTCGAGGGACTGCCGCTGTGCAAGGAATGCGCGGCGAAGATCAATATGGAAAGCTCCATGCTGAAGGATCTTACCATCAACGAACTGTGGGATCACCTGGACTACCGCAAGGCGAATTCGGAAACGTTCGGCACGTTTACCGACAACGAGACCCACGGCATGGGCAATTTTGTTCTGCATGTCGACTCCGATAAGCAGCTGTTCTACATCGCGGACGGACGGCCCTCCAATCCGGCGCTGTTCAAGTTCGAAGAACTGGTGAGCTTTAACCTGATGGAAGACGGCCGCACGGTCATCCAGTGCAACAGCAGCGGCTACACCGAAGGGGCCAGTTCCATCGAGGATTACAAACTGCCGCCCTTAAAGCCCCTGGTAAAGCCCGGGGTGGCGAAGGCTGCTCCTGCGTCGGCGCAGACCGGCCGGACCTCCATGGCATCCAGCTCCTCTTCCTCCCAGACGGAGGAAGAAAAGCCCAAGGCACCGAAGAAGCCCATCGACAGCTTAAAGCTGAACGTGACCCTCAACAACCCCTATTGGAAGAGCAAGGTATACAACGTTTCCCTGCCTTCCATCGAGTCCGAAGAAGAGATCCGTGAATGGGTCAACGATTACAAGAACACCTTTGCGGCGGCGGTGGACACCTGCGAGGCAATGGCCGGCATTATGGGCGTGAAGACCGGCAAGCAGATGATGGCGGCGATCAAGGAGAAGGCGGAAGCCATCCTGGCCGTTCAGGAAGCGGAGGCAGCGGCGAAGGAAGCCGAAGCGGCCAACCAGGTCGCGGAAGCGGCAGCGAAGATCGCGAAGACTGCGGACGACAATGCGGCCATCGAGATGCTCAAGAAGTGGAAAGAACTCCTGGATATGGGCGCCATTACCCAGGAAGAATTCGACGTCAAAAAGAAAGAACTGCTTGGATAAGACAGCAAAGAGGTTAATATGAAGAGAACTGAGATCGGTGTTGCCCTGCTTGGCTTCGGCAACGTAGGCAGCGGCACCTACAAGGCTCTCGAAGAGAATTTTGCGCTGATCGAGAAAAAGGTCGGCGCAAAAGTCGTTATTAAAAAGATTCTGGTGCGGCGGCTGGATGCGCCCCGCAGAGTGGAAGCTCCCGCAGAACTTTTTACGACGGACTTCGAAGAGATCCTGAAAGACCCCAAGATCGACATCGTTGCAGAGCTGCTGGGCGGCATCAACCCGGCGACCGGCTACATCCGGGCGGCTCTTACCGCGGGCAAGCACGTGGTGACCGCCAACAAGGCGGCCCTGGCTATGCACTTGCCCGATCTGAACAAGGCAGCAGCATTCCACAAGTGCATGCTGCGCTACGAGGCGTCCGTATGCGGCGCCATCCCCGTCATCGGCTGCATCTCCCGGGCCCTTACGGCCAACCGCATTACGGCGGTGAAGGGCATCGTGAACGGCACCACGAACTACATCCTCACCCGCATGGCAGCGGAAGGCGCGTCCTATGAAGACGTGCTGAAGGATGCCCAGGCTCTGGGCTTTGCAGAGGCGGACCCCACAGGCGATGTGGAAGGTTACGATGCTGTGAACAAGCTGAGCGTGCTGATGGCGACGGCCTTCGGCGTTTACCGCGCGCCGGACAGTTTTGAGCGCGTCGGTATTACCGGCGTCTCCATGGAAGATCTGGCTGCGGCGGAGGCGGAAGGCAAGGTCATCAAACTGCTGGCCTGCGCGGAGGAAAAGGACGGCGGCATCGAAGCTTACGTAAAGCCCGTCGCGGTGGAGAAGGACAGCTTCCTGGGCCGCTGCGGCAGCGAATTCAACGCGGTGCAGATCGACTGCAACATGGCGGGCCCCATCTTCCTGCAGGGCAAAGGTGCCGGCCCCGAACCCACGGGATCCGCAGTCCTCGGCGACATCATCGAGATCGCCCAGGCCATCGCGGCAGGAACCGAACGCGAACAACCCTTTACGGCATGGATCTAGGAGGAAATACTTTTGACACTTTTTAAAGAATGGAACAAACTGATCAGCGGTCAGACCAAGGCGACCATCGACAAGTTCTGGGAAGAATACGCCGGCGGTGAAAAGAAGATCTATCAGGACATCTTAGCGAATTATCCGGCCAAGCCCGCCGGCAAGATCGGCGAACTGGCGGAAAAATACGGCGTCCGCCCCGTCATCTTCATGGGCTTCCTGGACGGCATCCAGACCTCCATCGCAAACCCGGTGGACCTGGACACCCTGGATGCGGACAGCGAAGTCGAACTGGACATCCAGTGGGAAACGCTGCTGTTCAACATGTTCAAGGCCGACGCCGACTATCTGTACGGCCTGGAGGAATGGCTGTCCATCGTGAGCGAAGAGAGATACAAGGAGATCTACGACGATTTCCGCAGATCCCGCACCGTGCACGTGGAAAAGAAGCCCGGCCGCAACGATCCCTGCCCCTGCGGCAGCGGCAAGAAGTATAAGAACTGCTGCGGAAAGAATGCATAGGAAAAATGGCAAAACTGACGAAAGCACAGGTAAAGCAGGCCATCGACGCATTGATGGCCGAGTATCCCGATGCGGGATGCGCGCTTGACCACGGCAGCGACTTTCAGCTCCTGGTGAGCGTCGTTCTTTCGGCTCAGACCACGGACGTTTCCGTCAACAAAGTGACCCCGGCGCTTTTTGCAAAAGCGCCGGATGCTTTTGCCATGGCAAAACTGTCCGAAGAGGAGATCGCCGGGTTCATCCGCACCATCGGCATGTATAAGACGAAATCCGTCAACGTAAAGAAGCTCTCGCAGATGTTGGTCGACGAGTACGGCGGCGAAGTTCCGGGCGTTTACGAGGAATTGGTCAAACTCCCCGGCGTCGGCAGAAAGACGGCCAACGTCGTGCTGGCGGAAGCCTTTGGACAGCAGCGGATCGCCGTGGATACTCACGTGTTCCGGCTGGCCAACCGCATCGGTTTTACGGCGGAGAAGGACGTGTTCGCGACGGAAGAAGTCCTGATGAAGGCGATCCCCGAAGACCATTGGACGATGATGCACCACGCCCTCATCTGGCACGGACGCAGAGTGTGCCATGCCAGAAAACCGGCCTGCGAGGGATGCTGCCTGGACGGCATCTGCAAAAAGAACGGGTTGTAACTATGGCGCTGCACATTGTTTTAGTCGAACCGGAGATCCCGCCCAACACCGGGAACATCTCCCGCACCTGTGCCGCCACCGGCACCTGGCTGCACCTCGTAAAGCCCCTGGGTTTTTCCATCGACGACCGCACTCTAAAGAGGGCCGGCCTGGATTACTGGCCCTTCGTAAAGGTGGAGATCCACGAGAACCTGGATGCGTTTCTGGAGGAATATCAGGGTCACCGGATGTGGCTGTCCACCACGAAGGGAAAGCAGCGGTATACGGACGTCCGCTATCAGGACGAGGACATGCTGCTGTTCGGCAAGGAGACGGCCGGTCTGCCCCGGGATTTTATCGCGGCGCACCAGGAACAGGCGATCCGCATCCCCATGAGCGAGGATACCCGCCTGCGGTCCTTCAATCTGTCCAACTCTGCGGCCATCGTGCTGTTCGAGGCGCTTCGTCAGCTGGATTTCCCGGATCTGGCGTAGACGCGTTTCGCGTCCTTTTGTGCGAAAACCGAAGCCCCGTCTTTCCATAACACTTCCTGATTTTACAATTTTGGTGAAAAGATTATTGTGAAACAGGAGGTGCAGAACAATGAAGCGCATTATATCGGATACGTTCCTTTTCCTCAGTATTTTTTACAGAAGGAGGCAGTAGCAGACCTTCTTCTCTTCCGCAAAGGAACGCCGGTCCTTTTTCGAAAGACGGATCTGTCCTTTGCGGGGCGAGCTGCTCCGTTACTGCATCCAATACACGAAAGACCATCATCAGGCAGAAGAAACTGCCCAGGAGGCTCTGTGCCGGGCCTGGGAAAACCTCGAACAGCTGGAGGATCCGCAGCGTGCGGATCGCTGGCTGTTTTCTATTGCAGGAAATCTTCTGCGCACGCCGGACCGGTATCCCCGGACAGACCTGCCGCCGGAAGAATCGCTGCCTGCCTGCGAAAGCGTGGAGGAGCAGTTTCTGAAAAAGGAGGCGGCGATCGAAGCGTCTTTGCTGCTGCAGGACCTGCCGGCACCGCAGCGCCAGGCGGTCTACGGCTGCTGTTTTCTTGGCCGTACGCCGTCCCAGCTGGCCGCATCCCTGAACGTCAGCGCCCACACCGTCTCGGCCCGCCTGTACCGCGGCCTGAAGACGATGCGCAAAAAATGGAAGGCAATGCGCTAAATCTTTCAAAACGAAGCGGGATTGTTATATAATAAAAAGGCAATGAAGCAAGGCTATGAGTTAAAAATCGAACAATCCCAGAAACTGACGCTCACCCCTGCGCTGCTGCAGGCGATCAACGTGCTGCAGCTGAACACGATGCAGCTGGACCAGTACGTGCAGGAGCAGCTGCTGTCCAACCCCATGCTGGAGCGGGATGAAAGCGCGCCGCCGGAAGAGCCCAAGGCCATCGACTGGGCGGAATACGCCAAAAGCGTGGCGTACGAGCCTATGCAGCAGGACGAAGATCCTGCGGACGATACCCGGGAAACGGCGGGCCGCAGCGGGATGACCCTGGCAGACTTCCTCAGCACGCAGCTGCAGACCTCGGGCCTTCGCAGCGACATCCTGCCCGTGTGCCTTTACGTGGCATGCTGTTTAGAGGATGACGGCTATCTGCGGATCAGCCTGGAGGAGATCGCGGAACAGACCGGCGCGGACGTCAATACGGTCCGCCAGGCGCTGCTCCATGTGCAGGGCATGGATCCCGCCGGCGTAGGCGCAAGAAACCTGACGGAATGCCTGTCGCTGCAGCTCATCCGTTCCGGACTGGATACGCCTCTGGCCATGGTCCTGGTCAAGGAACATCTGGAGGACATCGCGGCGAACCGGATCGGTGCGCTGGCGAAAACGCTGGGTGTAAAACCGGTGGATATCCAGGATACCTGCGATATCATCCGCACGCTGGATCCGAAGCCCGGCCAGCGCTTTTCGAAGGAGACGGAGGCACAGTACATCGTGCCGGACGTCTTTATCGAACTGCGGGACGGCCAGCTTGCCGTGTCCGTAAGCGAATCCGCATCGCCCCGGCTCATCATCAGCCCGTATTACCGGCATCTGCTGGAAGATCCGCAGGCGGACGCACAGCTGAAGGACTTTCTGGCGGACCGGCTCAACTCCGCTGCCTGGCTCATCCGCAGCATCCAGCAGAGGAGCCAGACCATTCTCGGGGTCACCGGGGCCATCGCGAAGATGCAGGAGGCTTTCCTGAAGAACAAGGGGCCCCTGGTTCCCATGACCCTGGCACAGATCGCCCAGATGGCCGGTGTGCACGAGTCCACCGTAAGCCGCTGCACCAGCGGCAAGTTCGTGCAGACGCCCCGAGGCGTGTTCGAACTGAAAGATCTGTTCCGGGGCGGCTTAAGCTCCGGAGGCGGAGAGGTTTCCACCGAAAGTGTGAAACAGCAGATCCGCGCCTACATCGAAGGGGAGGACGGAAAGCATCCCCTGAGCGACCAGGCGATCGCGGAACGGCTTCAGGAGGAAAAAGGCGTAGACATCTCCCGCAGGACGGTTGCAAAATACCGGGAAGGCCTCGGCATTCCCTCGTCCTCGGGAAGAAAGCGCTTTGAATAAAAGGAGATCTATCTATGAAAAAGACTGTAAGAGACGTGGAACTGAAGGGCAAGCGGGTCATCTGCCGCTGCGACTTCAACGTACCCATGAAGGAAGGCGCCATTACCGACGACACCCGCATCCGGGCGGCGCTTCCCACGGTTCAGTACATGCTGGAAAACGGCGCATCCGTTATCCTGATGAGCCACCTGGGCCGCCCCAAGGGCAAGCCGAATCACGATTTTACGCTGGAACCGGTCGCAAAGCGCCTGGAAGAACTGCTGGGAAGACCCGTGCAGTTCGCGCCTTCTGATACCGTCGTGGATGAGACCGTAAGGGAAAAGGCTGCTGCGCTTAAGGCAGGCGAAGTGATGCTGTTGGAGAACGTCCGCTACAGAGCGGAAGAAGAGAAGAACGACCCCGGTTTCAGCAAGGAACTGGCGGATCTGGCGGATCTCTTCGTTAACGACGCCTTCGGTACGGCGCACAGAGCCCACTCTTCCACCGCAGGCATTGCAGACTTCCTGCCGGCCGTAAGTGGCTTCCTCATCGAGAAGGAACTGCAGTTCCTGGGCGAAGCCGTGGACGATCCGAAACGGCCCTTCGTCGCCATCCTGGGCGGCTCCAAGGTGTCCGACAAGATCGGCGTCATCGAGAACCTCATCGAGAAGGCAGATACGATCCTCATCGGCGGCGGCATGGCCTACACCTTCATCAAGGCGGCGGGCTGCGGCATCGGCACGTCTTTATGCGAAGAGGATAAACTGGAACTGGCGAACGAACTGCGGGCGAAGGCGGAAGCGAAGGGCGTAAAGCTCCTCATCCCCTCCGACAGCAAGCTGGGCGACAAGTTCGCGGCGGACTGCGAAACAAAATTTGCAGACAGCGATGCGATGCCGGAAGGCTGGATGGGCATGGACATCGGTCCGAAGACCATCGAGGCCTATACGAAGGCGATTGCCGAGGCCGGCACCGTGGTCTGGAACGGCCCCATGGGCGTGTTCGAATTCCCCGCGTTCGAGGACGGCACGAAGGCTGTGGCAAAGGCCATGGCGGAAAGCGGCGCCGTTACCGTCGTGGGCGGCGGCGATTCGGCTGCTGCGGTCAAGCAGTTCGGCTTCGAAGAGGGCATGACCCACATCAGCACCGGCGGCGGCGCATCCCTGGAATTCCTGGAAGGCAAGGTCCTGCCCGGCGTCGCATGCCTGCAGGATAAATAGGAGGCAGCTATGAGAAGAAGGCTTATCGCCGGCAACTGGAAGATGCATAAGAACAGCGAAACGGCCCGGGGCTTTGCGGAAAAGTTCCTGAAGATCTACCGCGTGACCCCGGATCTGGACGTATGCATCGCCGCTCCCTTTACGGAGCTGCTGGCGCTGGAAGACATGTTCAAGGGCACGGACCTGTTTACGGCGGCCCAGAACATGCACTACGAGGACCAGGGCGCCTTTACCGGCGAGATCTCGGCGCCCATGCTGGCGGAGATCGGCGTGGACTACGTCATCCTGGGCCATTCGGAACGCAGAGCCTATTTTGCGGAGACGGACGAAGTCATCAACAAGAAGGTGAAGAAGGCCTTCGAGTGGGACATGATCCCCATCATCTGCTGCGGCGAAACGCTGGCGCAGAGAGAGCAGGGCTTGGAAGGGCACATCGTGCGGCATCAGGTCGTCATGGCGCTGGCGGGCCTTCCCGACGAGCTGGTGCGCAAGGCCGTCATCGCCTACGAACCGGTCTGGGCCATCGGTACCGGACGGGTCGCGACCCCGCAGCAGGCGGAGGATATGTGCAAGATCATCCGCGACGTGGTCCGTGTGTACCACGGCAATGCGGCGGACGACGTCAAGATCCTGTACGGCGGCAGCGTAAAGCCCGAAAATGCCAAAGAAATACTGGATATGGAGGATATCGACGGGGCCCTGGTGGGCGGCGCAAGCCTGGATCCGGACGATTTCCTGAAGATCATAAAGCAAGCGCAGCTATAACGGAGGTAAGACTATGGCACGCATCGACGAAGTATATGCAAGAGAGGTCCTGGACAGCAGAGGCAACCCGACGGTGGAGGTCGAGCTCTGGCTGGACGACGATACCATGGGAAGAGCGATCGTTCCTTCCGGCGCCAGCACCGGCGTTCACGAAGCGGTGGAACTGCGGGACGGCGACAAGAAGCGCTACGGCGGCAAGGGCGTTCAGAAGGCGGTCGACAACGTCAACGACATCATTGCACCGGCTATCGTAGGCATGGACGTCATGGACCAGCCCGCGCTGGACGCGCTGCTCCTGGAACTGGACGGCACGGAGAACAAGGGCAATCTGGGCGCCAACGCCATCCTGGGCGTTTCCATGGCCGCAGCCCATGCTTCCGCAGACTGCCTGGGCCTGCCCCTGTATCAGTATCTGGGCGGCGTCAACGCCAAAGTCCTGCCCGTTCCCATGATGAACATCATGAACGGCGGCGAACACGCGGACAACTCCCTGGACATCCAGGAATTCATGATCCTGCCCGTAGGCGCCAAGAGCTTCTCCGAAGCGCTGCGCATGGGCGCCGAGACCTTCCACGCCTTAAAGAGCACGCTGAAGGCGGACGGCCTCAACACCGCAGTCGGCGACGAAGGCGGCTTCGCGCCCGACCTGAAGACCAACGCCCAGGCGCTGGAATACATCATCAAGGCCATCAAGAAGGCCGGCTACAAGCCCGGCAAGGACATCTACCTGGGCATGGACGTCGCGGCTTCCGAATTCTACGATGCCGAGACCAAGACCTACAACATGAAGGGCGAGGGCGTCTCCCGCACAGCCGAAGAGCAGATCGAATACTACAAGGAACTGTGCGCCAAGTACCCGATCATTACGATCGAAGACGGTCTGGCGGAAGACGACTGGGCCGGCTGGAAGAAGCTGACGAAAGCTCTGGGCAAGAAGGTCCAGCTGGTGGGCGACGACCTGTTCGTTACGAACACCAAGCGTCTGGAAGAAGGCATCAAGAAGGGCGTAGCCAACTCCATCCTCATCAAGGTCAACCAGATCGGCACCCTCACCGAGACCTTCGACGCGGTCGAAATGGCCAAGAGAGCGGGCTACACCGCCGTGGTCTCCCACAGATCCGGTGAGACCGAGGATACCACCATCGCCGACATCGTCGTGGCGCTCAACACCGGACAGATCAAGACCGGTTCTCTGTGCCGCACCGACCGCATCGCGAAGTACAACCAGCTGCTGCGGATCGAGGACATCCTGGGAGATTCTGCCCGGTATGCCGGCATGGACGCATTTTATAACCTAAAGTAAGAAAAAGAACGAAATATCAATTGCTTTTGTAGATGGCCTGTGCTAAAATTTATTGGTCATTCTACAAGGAGGTATCAGAAATGAAGACATTTCTGTTGATTCTGCTGGCACTGGCATCCCTGGTACTCATCGGGAGCATTCTGTTCCAGTCCGGCAACAGCGCAGGACTTTCCGGCTCCATCGCAGGCGGCGCGGAGCAGCTGTTCGGAAAGAAGAAGAGCAAAGGTTACGACGCCATTCTGTCCAAGGTCACCATTATCGGTGCCGTGGTGTTTATCGTCGTCACG
Source organism: Bacillota bacterium (assembly GCA_017626845.1). Classification (GTDB taxonomy): domain Bacteria; phylum Bacillota; class Clostridia; order Peptostreptococcales; family Anaerovoracaceae; genus RUG11894. Next base: position 2,055 of record JAGAHX010000081.1, on the reverse strand, counting down.
CTCATCCTCGTCACGATCGGCTAGGAAAGACAGGCGCGTTTATACAGGCAATCGCGTTAAGAGGCAAGCCTTCTGGCATTGTCTCTTAACGTTGTATTTTCAAAACTTTTTATCACGTATATTCCAAGGAGGAATTTCAAAATGAACGGATTAGTGTGGATTGCTCCTGTGGTAGGCATCGTCGCCCTGTGCGTAGCATACGTGCTCGCCAGCTGGATCGGGAAGCAGTCCACGGGCAATGAACGCATGACCGAGATCGCAGGCTTCATTCACGAAGGCGCGATGGCGTTCCTGAAGAGAGAATACAGAACGATGATCATCGTCGTTGCCGTCCTCTTCGTCATTCTCGGCATCGGAATCAACTGGGTCACCGCCATTCTGTACGTTTGCGGCGCAGCATTCTCCGTACTGGCAGGCTTCTTCGGCATGCAGGTCGCTACCAAGGGTAACGTCAGAACTGCATGGGCTGCAGAAGAAGGCGGCATGAACAAGGCTCTGAAGGTCGCTTTCCGCAGCGGTTCCGTTATGGGTCTGTGCGTCGTCGGCCTGGGCATCCTGGGCGTAGGCCTTGCCTTTGCTCTGCTTGGTCAGGAGACCGCAGCAAACTGCCTCACCGGTTTCGGTCTGGGTGCTTCTTCCATGGCTCTGTTCGGCCGTGTCGGCGGCGGTATCTATACCAAGGCTGCAGACGTAGGCGCCGACCTGGTCGGTAAGGTCGAAGCAGGCATCCCCGAGGATGACCCCCGCAACCCCGCCGTTATCGCAGACAACGTAGGCGACAACGTAGGCGATATCGCCGGTATGGGTTCCGACCTGTTCGAATCCTATGTCGGTTCCATCATTTCCGCCATCACTCTGGCGCTGGCTCCCAGCTTTGCTTTCGACGGCGTAAAGGGCGCGATCTTCCCGCTCATCATCTCCGCTGTCGGCATCCTGTGCTCCATCGTCGGTATCATGTCCGTTAAGGGCGACGAAAAGTCCAACCCCGCCAAGGCGCTCAACATGGGCACCTACGTAGCTGCCATCCTGTCCGCAGTCGTTGCGGTCATCCTGTCCAAGGTCTTCTTCGGCAGCTTCAACATGGCGCTGGCTGTTATCGCAGGTCTGGTCGTCGGTACGCTCATCGGTAAGATCACGGAAGTCTACACCTCCGCCGATTACAAGAGCGTCAAGAAGATCGCAGAGCAGTCCCAGACGGGCGCTGCCACCACGATCATCTCCGGTCTGGGCGTCGGCATGATGTCCACCGTTTGGCCGATCCTGATCATCGCGGTCGGTATCCTCGTTTCCTATAAGTTCGCAGGCCTGTACGGCATCGCGATCTCCGCAGTCGGTATGCTGTCCACCGCAGGCATGACCATCGCAGTCGACGCTTACGGTCCCGTATCCGACAACGCCGGCGGTATCGCCGAAATGTCCGAACTGCCCGAGCATGTTCGTGAAATTACCGATACTCTGGACTCCGTAGGCAACACCACTGCCGCCATCGGCAAGGGCTTTGCCATCGGCTCCGCTGCCCTGACTGCTCTGGCTCTGTTCGCTTCCTACTCCGAAGTCGTTCAGCTGGCAGGCATCAACCTCCTCAGCCCCATGGTCATCGCAGGCATCTTCATCGGCGGCATGCTGCCGTTCATGTTCTCCGCCTACACCATGAATTCCGTTGGTAAGGCTGCGAACCAGATGATCGAAGAAGTCCGCAGACAGTTCCGCGAAGACGCAGGCATCATGGCTGGCACTTCCAAGCCCGACTATGCCCGCTGCGTAGACATCTCCACCGGTGCTGCCCTGCACGAGATGATCGTTCCCGCAGTCATGGCTGTTATCGCTCCGCTGCTCGTCGGTTTCGTTATGGGAACCGAGGCTCTGGGCGGCATGCTGGCCGGCGCTCTGGTTACGGGCGTTCTGCTCGCCATCATGATGTCCAACGCAGGCGGCGCCTGGGACAACGCAAAGAAGTACGTCGAGAGCGGCGTTTACGGCGGCAAGGGTTCTGAGACCCACAAGGCTGCTGTCGTAGGCGACACCGTCGGTGACCCGTTCAAGGACACCTCCGGC
>JAGAHX010000080.1 GCA_017626845.1 Bacillota bacterium | reverse complement strand
CGGGGCGACCTGATCACCGAACCGGAGAACATTGAGCGGGTCACCGCGTTCCATAAAAAGATCGTCGCGGACCCCGCCAATTACCAGGATTCGTGGAACGGTTACTATACCTCTTCGTCCCTTTCCTGGGATTCCAGGGACTACGAGGATCCGAAGGAGAGACCCGTCAGCTTTAACGTTTCGTATGCGCTGAAGAACGGCCGGACGCTGGAAAGAGAATATTGGATCCCGGCTGCGATGCTGCGCGGAGACGCGGGCATGCGTGACCTGTGGAACAGCGCGGAGAACAGCGGTCTGTATACCAGACTGCTCCAGGAAGGGGCAGAAGGCCTGAGCGTGTGGTTCGAAGGAAACAACATGCCGAAGGAGCTCTTAGAGCCGGAGATGGCGAATTATGATTACGGCGGCTGGAGGGGTTTTGATGATACCATGCCCACCGGCGCTACTCGTCTGGCGGATAAAAAGGCTCTGATAAATGCCCTGATCGAAGACATCAAGGCGTACGACTACGACCGCCTGTTCGAGGACTATTCCGAACTGCCTTATATCAGCATCCATATGGATTTCAGCAGCAGGGTAAAGCCCGGCGAGCAGCAGGAGTGGGAGAGTTACTTCGGCGGTATGGGCTATACGTACTACGACTACGACGATGAGGGAAATCCGACCTTTAAGCACCTTGTGCTCGATGTTAACGCAAATAAGAATTATGTAAATTTGCTGAATGCGCTGCTGCAGATGAACTTTACCGATGATCTCCACCGGGCGGTCGAGGCAGTGCAGAAGTAAAACGTTCAAAAGGGATTATAGATAACAACTACAAGGAGGTCTGCAGGGGGCAGGCCTCCTTTTTTCGACGGATGAAAAACGGGACTCTACGCCGCGTAGGTGGCGTTTTCTTCGGCTGTGCCTTACACTGAGTCTGTAAGGAGGAGACAGAGATGGACAATTACGTGACAGGTGCCGTGATCCGGCAATTACGCGAAGAAAAGCAGATGACCCAGGAAGAACTGGCCGGGAAGGTCTGCGTAAGCAGCAAGGCGGTGAGCAAATGGGAGACGGGCAGAGGTCTGCCGGATATCAGTCTGCTCCAGCCGCTGGCACAGGCACTGGGGATCTCCGTGATCGAACTCTTTTCCGGCGGGGTCATTCAGAACCGAAACCGTTCCTCAAATATGGGTAAGACGGTGTTCTATGTCTGCCCGGTCTGCGGCAACGTCCTCTGGTCGACGGGGGAGGCGGTCGTCAGCTGCTGCGGCATCGTTTTGCCGCCGCTGGAGGCCGAATCGCCGGATCCGGACCATATGCTGAACTTGGAGATCGTTGAAGACGAATATTATGTCTCCGTGGCGCATCCGATGGACAAGGATCACTACATCGCTTTCCTGGCAGCTGTGTCGGACCAGGGCGTGCAGCTCGTCAAACTGTATTCCGAAGGAAACGCGGAGGCGCGCTTCAAGATCGAACGCGTCAGATACCTGTACGCATACTGCAACCGCCACGGGCTGTTCCGGGTGAAGATCTGAGAATATGGTATAATATCTCCAAACGGAGCAAGGAGATATGCCATGAACATCGCAGTCATCACCGGAGCATCCTCCGGCATGGGAAGGGAATTCGTCTACGCGATCGACAAAGAATACGAGCTTAGCGAGATCTGGGTCGTCGCCCGCAGAAAGGAGCGGCTGGAGGAACTGCAGGCGCGATGCCGCACGAAGATCCGGCCGCTGGTCTTCGATCTTTCGAACCCTTCCAGCTTCGAGAGTTACCGGACGCTGCTGGAGGCGGAGAAACCGCACATCCGGGTGCTGGTGAACGCGGCAGGCTACGGCCTGTTCGGTACATTCGAAGAAATGGGACTAGAGGAGCAGCTGGGCATCGTGGACGTCAACGATAAGGCGCTCACCGCCATGTGCCTGCTGTCGCTGCCCTATATGGAAAAAGGCGATGCCATCGTCAATCTGGGTTCTAATTCCAGCCACCAGCCTGTTCCGTTCCTAAACGTCTATGCGGCCAGTAAAGCCTACGTTTTAAGCTTTTCCAGAGGATTGGGCCGGGAGCTCAAACCCCGCGGTGTGCACGTGATGTGCGTCTGCCCGGGGTGGATCAAGACGGAATTCATGGATACCGCCGTGCGGGACGACACGATAAAATACTACGACCGCTGGTATACGCCCCAGCAGGTGATCGAACAGGCTATGAAGGACTTGAAGAAGAAAAAGAAGGTCTCGATTCTAGGCGCGCCCGTGCGCCGGCAGGTGCGGCTCGTCAAGTTCCTGCCCGTGGATGTGGTCATGGACACCTGGTGCCGCCAGCAGGGGAAGGAATAGGGCAAGGCGCTAAAGCGAGGACGGTCTGCCTTGCGGCTTGGACAGTTGCCCGGAATCACCATATATGCCATTTTCGCTGTTTTTTTATTAGTGACTTAGAAATCCTAAGACGAATTGCGATATAAATAAAAACTGACTTAGAATTCGGTTCATTTCTAAGTCAGTTTTCTTTATGGGTCAAAAAAGACTTAGGTTTTCTAAGTCTTTTTGTTTCATTACAAGTAATTGGCATAAACGCCTTCTCCGTGGATCTTCTTCCTTCACAGATCACCGCCGCTGGGTTCTTTGCATTGCTTCGCGAGAAGACGACAGATGTACGGATGCTTTGCTATGGGCATACCTATGCATCAAATGTATGGAAAGAATCATGCCGGATTTGGAAAATTATGTTTACGTTATGGATAAAACTATATACAATGTTAATAACAGGAAATTATATGCTGCGGATTAAGGCATACGCTATGGGAGGGTCACATCCATGCTGAATTTGGAACGGATCAAAGAAGAATTGGCGGTTCAATCTCAACTCAAAGAGAAGATTGATATCGTCTTACAGGAAGCACCGGAAGGAAATATTTTCTTCCAAAAGACGGGACCGGAGGCAGCTCCGCTTCCTTATCACGACCATTATCAGGATGGGAAAAGACATCGCACGGCTCTAAAGAATGCAGAAGAAGGCACGGTAAAAGCGTTGTTGCTTAAACGATATGCGAAAAGGATCCTAAAAAAGGTAGAGCGGAATATCAAAGCGCTTCAAGGTGCATCCGAATATGCCCCGTTCACAGAGGCGGATAAGAGCTTTGGCGGCGATCTGTACAGGGAATGCCGGGAGCACTTTTTCGGTGCGCCCCTATCCAATCCCACTTTTGAAGCGTTAAAAGAAAGGCAAAATCCGTTTCATCCGGAACATATGAACGTCCGGTCTGAACTCGGCCTGTTCCGCAGCCGGGAAGAGCTTAGCACCGCAAAGGCCATGAACGATTTGGGGCTCCGATTTAAATACGAAACAGCGCTTCCCGTCGGCATGTACAACCGTTATCCGGACTTTGCCGTTCTTCATCCGAAGACCGGTGCGATCATTTATATCGAATATGCCGGAAAACCTGCGGATCCGGGATATCAGAAGGACCTGCAGCAGCGGATCCGGGATTATGCGAACGTCGGTGTTTTTCTCGGGGTCAACCTGTTTATTATCGCCCCGACTCCGGGAGAGGGGTTTGACCTCGTCCAGATCACGGAAAGGCTGAAAGGGATCTTTGGGATCTAAGATAACGTCCTGATTGGAAGGCAAGCATTGCTCGACGCAGCGTAAACAATTTTGCAGGGTGAGCAATTTACAACAAATTTAGGACTTGACCCAAATACCCTCAGTGTGCGCTCATTCTGAGACCCTTTCGCGGCAGTCTGTCTATCTGCGAACCAGGATTTAAGACGCCTCTATTGAACCGTCGGACGTGAAAAAGTGGATAACATCGTTCTTCTGTGGCAAAATATTAAAAGAGATGGGGTGGCTTTATGGATCATTTCAGAAATGTCTTTTTCATCACCGGCAACGCCTACGCCGGAAAATCCACGATGGTTCGCCTGCTTGCGGAAAAGCATCGGGGCATTTTGTGCGAGGAAAACTATCACGACCGGTTTTTTCCGGCAGTGGACCCAGACGAATTTCCCGGTCTTTCCTATACCCGCGATCTGAAGGATTGGCACGATTTTATCCGGAGAACGCCGGAAGAATACAAGGCCTGGATCGATGAGACCGCAAAAGAATGCGAGGTCCTGGAGCTGAAGATCCTGGCGGATCTGGCGGGGCAGGAGAAGCCCGTATTCGTCGACACGAACATTTCGCTGAAGACGCTGAAGCGTGTGGCGCAGCCCGGACACGTGCTTGTCATGCTCGCTGACCCCCAGATCTCCGTGCGCCGCTTTTTCGAACGGCCGGACCGGGAAAAGCAGTTTCTGTACCGGCTCATCCTGGAAGAACCGGATCCGGAAAAGGCCATGGAAAACTACCGGCAGGGCTTAATGCTGATCAATTCGCAGGAATCCTACGACCGGTTTCTGCATTCCGGCTTCCCCGTGATCCTGCGGGACGACGGCAGAAGCATCGCGCAGACGCTGGCGCTGGTGGAACAGATCCTGGGATTATGCTGATGAGTTATGCAATTCCCTCAAAATGAAAAGGAGCGCTGCTGTATATGGCTCCTGGTTAAAACGGGCATGTGCGCAAATAGAATGTATTTTTGTACCATTCCCGCTCGATCTTCCGTCTGCGGTCCGGGGGAAGCTTGTTTTTTCTTCGACGGTAGAAGGGCCTGGTAATAGAGATGACCTGTGAATGGTGAAGCAGCCATTTCAAGGCTGCATTGGTTAAGGTCGCTGAACCGAATCGCTCGCCACGCTTTGAAAATGCAAGGTTTGCCGTGATGATCGCGCCAGTTTTTTCGTAACGTCTTGCGATCCGTTGCAAAAGCTTGCTGCATCCGGATGAACCCTATAAGACATTTTTTGGTTTTTACGATTAGTGACTTAGAATTTTAAGACAAGCTGCACGCTATACAAAAACTGACTTAGAATTCGGCTCATTTCTAAGTCAGTTTTCTTTATGGGTCAAAAAAGACTTAGGTTTTCTAAGTCTTTTTGTTTCATTACAAGTAATTGGCATAACCACCTCGCCGGGAGCCTTTGCCGCCTTGCGATTCCGGAAAGCCACTACCCGATATAATACCTGCCGTCGGGCGTACGGCGGATCACACCTGTCTTGATCAGCCGCTCCGTGATCTTCCGGAAGGCATCCGGATTGACGACACCTGCCTCCGTCAGCGTCTTTGCCGTCTCCTGCGAAACAGCGCCGCATGCGCGAAGCTGCCTGAGGATATGATTGCGCCGGATGAGCGGGATGGGTGGGAAAAAGGCCATCATGAAACCTCCTTTGGACCGGATAAAATTTGCCTTAAATCAATTATACCACTTCCCGTGTGCTATACTGAAATAAGACGCCGCATCCCCGCGGCAGAGAGGAGTACACATATGCAGAACGAAAAGCTCGTACCGTTTTTACAGTCTCTCATCCAGGCAGGCAGCCTATCCGGCGAAGAGGGCGGCGTAGCCCGCCTGCTGGAAGAGTTCTTTACAGCGCGCGGCTTTGACGAGATCAAGGTCGACGAATACGGCAGCATCACCGGCTGCATCAAGGGCAAGCGGCCCGGCAAAAAGATCCTGTTCGACGGCCACATGGATACCGTCCCCGTGGCTGACCCCGCCAAATGGACCATGGATCCCTGGGCGGCGGACATCAAGGACGGAAAGATGTACGGCCGGGGCACGTCCGACATGAAGGGCGCGCTTTCCGCCATGTGCATGGCGGCTGCGGATTTCGCGGATGAGACCGGCAGAGATTTCGCCGGCGAGATCTACGTGGCAGGCGTCGTGCACGAAGAGTGCTTCGAAGGCGTAGCCAGCTCCAAGATCAGCAAGGAAGTGCAGCCCGATATTGTGGTCATCGGCGAAGCCTCCGACCTGAATCTGAAGATCGGCCAGCGGGGCAGGGCGGAGATCGTCGTGGAGACCTTCGGTAAGCCCGCTCATTCCGCCAACCCGGACAAGGGCATCAACGCGGTGTACAAGATGGCGAAGGTCATCGAGGAGATCCGTAAACTCGTACCCGAAGAGCATCCCGTGCTGGGCAAGGGCATTCTCGAGCTCACGGACATCAAGTCCAGCCCGTATCCCGGCGCCTCCGTCGTGCCCGAGTACTGCCGCTGCACTTACGACCGGCGTCTGCTGGTGGGAGAGACGAAGGAAAGCGTGCTCGCGCCTATCCAGGCTCTGCTCGATAAGATGATGGCGGAAGATCCGCAGCTGAAGGCAAAGGTGTCTTACGCAGTCGGCGAAGAGGACTGCTACACCGGTGCGAAGATCCGGGGCGAGCGCTTCTTCCCGGGCTGGCTGTACAAGGAGGACGACGACTTCGTTCAGGCTGCGTATCAGCAGTTAAAAGCAGATGGTTATGACCCATCCATCACCATCTACAACTTCTGCACCAACGCGTCCCACTACGCGGGCGAAGCGGGCATCCCGACCCTGGGCATGGGTCCTTCCAACGAGAGCCAGGCCCACGTCGTGGACGAATATATCGAATTAAGCCAGCTGGACGGCGTGTACGGATGCTATAAGTCCATCATGAAAGCACTGTTGAAATAAGGAGTACCATGAAAGCAAGAGACGTAAAAGTAGATCAGTGGCTGGCAGCACACCAGCCCGAAGTCATCGCGGACCTGCAGACCCTGCTGCGCTACCGCACCGTGGAAGACGAGACGGCCGTGCCCGAACCCGGCAAGCCCTTCGGTCCCATCACCTACGACTGCCTGCAGGAGGCCCTGGGCATCGCAAAGCGCCTGGGATTCGACGGCGAGAGCGTGGACGGCTACTGCGGCAGCGTCGTCGTTCCCGCGGAGAAGTGCGATAGCGATAAGCCTGAGACCTTCGGCATTTTAGCCCACCTGGACGTCGTTCCCGAGAGCACAGGCTGGGACTATCCTCCGTACGGCGCAGAGATCGCAGACGGCAAGCTCTACGGAAGAGGCGCCATCGACGACAAGGGCCCGGCCGTCGCCTCACTGTGGGCGCTCAAGGCCGTTCTGGAGTGCGGCTATAAGCTGAAGAAGAACGTCAATATCATCCTGGGCTGTAACGAAGAGACCGGCATGCGCTGCCTGGAATACTTCAAGGAACACCGTCCCGTGCCCGATTTCTCCATCTCTCCGGATGGCGAATTCCCCCTGACGAACTCCGAGAAGAGCAGGGCAGAGGCCGCCTTCGAAAGACGGTACGCCTCGAAGATCTCCCTGCATTCCGGCACCGTGGTGAATGCGGTCCCCGGCGAAGCGGAAGGTTTCGTTCCTCTGACCCTGGATGCGGTCAAAGCTGCGGCGGAGACCTATGCCGAAGAAAGTCCCTTCGCCGTCGTCGCAACGGCGGAAGAGGGCGGCACGAAGATCAAGGTGATCGGAAAGACCGCCCACGCCTCCATGCCGGAGGACGGCGAAAACGCCATGCTGGGCATGCTGCAGATGCTGAAGACCCTGCCTCTGGAAGGCGAAGACAAGGAGGCCGTCTGCGGCCTTGCGGATGTGTTGGGCATGACCATCTACGGCGAACCTTTCGATCTGGACAAGGAAGATATGTCCGGACGGCTCACGTTCAACGCCGGTCTGCTGGACTGGACTGAAGACGGCTACACCATCACCTTCGATCTGCGCGTTCCCATCTCCATGAAGGGAGAAGAGGTGCAGCGCAAGCTGGAAGCCGGCATGGCGAAGGCCGGCGCAAGCCTGAAAACCTTCGAATTCGGCGAGGGCTACTGCATTCCGGACGACACGCCCTTCGTGCAGAAGCTGATGGACGTGTTCAACAGCCGCACCGGCGAACACATGGCGCCCAAGCACATCGGCGGCGGCACCTACGCCCGTCATCTGCCCAACGCGGTAAGCTTCGGGCCGGAAGGCTATCTGTGCGAAGCCCACGCCCACGTGGCCAACGAGTTTATCGATCTGGAGCAGCTGTACTTCAACTGCTGCGTGCTGGCGGATGCCATCATCGCGCTGTGCTGCGAATAAACGCCAAAAAAATATTTAAAAAAAATTGCGGGGACGGGGAACCGTTGAACCTGTAAGATGAAAGTAGACATGTAAAAAAAGCATGTCTACTTT
>JAGAHX010000079.1 GCA_017626845.1 Bacillota bacterium | reverse complement strand
GCCGCGCAGCGGCAGGATGGCCTGGCGCTTTCTGTCTCTGCCTTCCTTGGCGGAGCCGCCTGCGGAGTCACCCTCTACGATGAAGATCTCGGACAGAGCCGGATCCTTTTCGGAGCAGTCCGCCAGTTTGCCGGGCAGCGAAGTGTTGTCCAGCGCGGTCTTGCGGCGGGTAAGGTCTCTCGCCTTTCTGGCCGCTTCTCTGGCGCGGAACGCCTTTAAGCATTTCTCGATGATGGGCTTGGCCTGGGCCGGATTTTCCTCCAGGAACGCGAACACGTTCTCGGAGGTGACGGTCTCCACAAAGCCCCTCATGTCGGTGTTGCCCAACTTCGTCTTGGTCTGACCCTCGAACTGGGGCTCGGTGAGCTTGACGGAGATGATGGCGGTGAGGCCTTCGCGGATATCTTCGCCGGTGAGGGGCTCATCGTTGTCCTTCATCAGCTTCGCCTTCTTAGCGTAGTCGTTGACCGCTCTCGTAAGAGCCGACTTGAAGCCAACCAGGTGCGTGCCGCCTTCTACGGTATTGATGTTGTTGGCATAGGAAAGGATGGTCTCGGTATACGAATCCGTATACTGCATGGCCACTTCCACTTCCTGATCCTTCTTCTTGAACTCGTAGTAGATGATGTCGGGATGGATGGGTTCCTTGTTGGCATTCTGGAACTTGACGTATTCCTTGATGCCGCCTTCGTAATGATAGACGGCCTTTTTCTTCTTCTCTCCCCTCTCATCCGTGAGGGTGATCTTGATGCCCTTGTTCAGGAACGCGGTCTCCCGCAGATGGGATTCCAGCGTATTGTAGGAGAACTCGATCTCCTCGAAGATCTCCTGATCCGGGTGGAAGATGACCCGGCAGCCGGTCTGCCGTCCGCAGTCGCCGACGACTTCCACTTCGCTGGTCTTCTTGCCCCGGGAATAGGTCTGGCGGTAAATCTTGCCGCCCCGCATGCTCTCCACCTGCATAAAATCGGAGAGCGCGTTGACGACGGATGCGCCGACGCCGTGCAGACCGCCGGATACCTTGTATCCTCCGCCGCCGAACTTGCCGCCGGCGTGCAGCACCGTCATGATGACTTCCATGGCGGGTTTATGCATCTTCGGGTGCTCGTCCACCGGCATGCCTCTGCCGTTGTCGAGAACCTCTACGCTGTTGTCTTCGTGAATGGTGACCTGAATATTATTGCAATAGCCCGCCAGCGCTTCGTCCACAGAGTTGTCCACGATCTCGTAGACACAGTGATGAAGTCCTCTGGGGCCGGTCGTACCGATATACATGCCCGGGCGTTTTCTGACCGGGTCAAGACCTTCCAGCACCTGGATCTGCGACGCGTCGTAATTGTTCGCAGTTCCGGCTGCTTTGATGTCTTCTGCAGACATAAAAATTTCCCCCTTAAAAACATTTTTTCTGAGTATCTTTAACTTTTTTATAATAGCACGAAAATCTGCATATTTCAACGAGAAGGCCGAAAATCGCCTGAAATTGCGATTTTACTATAAATTTACAAGAACGTATGTTTATAATCTTCCTATTCTTATATATAATATGGGTATTTCGGATGAAAAAAATTTTTCGTTTCCGGCCGTCACTAAATCTTGTGGTTTTGCAAAAATGGGATAAAGTTTTCCACAACATGTGCAAAACTTGGGGATAACTTGCACTTTCCGCATTTTTATCCCTTCTATTCCTGTGGAAAACTACTTTGTGATATAATCGGTATCGCCCATACATATGGTGTTAAATACTAGCTACAGGAACGGTTAGAAATGACAAAAGCAGAGCTGAAAGAAAAGTGGAACGTCGTGCTAGATCTGCTCTATACCAGCATGGAGCGGTTAAAAGTGGATACCTTCTTCCGCCCGCTGACCCCGGTCAAGCTGAGCGAAAAGAAGGAGACCATCTACTTTAAGACCGCCGGCGGGAACAGTAAATTATATCAGACGAATATCAACAATTACGCGGAATCTCTGGCGGAGGCCTGCCGGAAGTCTTTCGGAAAAGTATACAAACTGGAAGTGGTCGACATAGAGCCGCCTGACGATGAGGAAGATGACGGCAGTCCGATCCCGGAAGAAAAAAGCTATGGGTTCAACCCCCGTTATACCTTTGAAAGCTTCGTACAGGGGCCCAACAACCAGCTGGCGCTGGCCGCCTGCCTTGCCATCGCGGATAAGGGATACGTAAAGGAATACAACCCCCTCTTCCTTTACAGCGGTCCCGGCCTGGGGAAGACCCACCTGATGCACGCGGTTGGACAGTACATCATTAAGCATTTTCCGAAAAAGCGTGTCATGTACGTCTCTTCGGAGGCTTTCACCAACGAACTGGTAACGTCGATTCAGGAAAAAAGCACCGACAAATTCCGCAACAAATATAGAAAAGTAGATGTGCTGCTGTTCGACGACGTGCAGTTCATCTCGGGAAAGTCCGCGACCCAGGAAGAGCTGTTCCATACGTTCAACGATCTGTACAACGCAAGAAAGCAGATCATCTTTACGTCGGATAAACCGCCCCAGGAACTTGTGGGCATTCCGGAACGTCTGACGAGCCGCTTCGGCCAGGGACTTCCCGTGGATATCCAGGCGCCGGAATACGAGACCCGCGTGGCTATCCTGAAAAATCTGGCCATTCTGTCCGAAGTGGAGTTGACCCCGGAAGTAAACGGCATGCTGGACCTGATCGCCCAGAACGTTACGACGAACATCCGGGATCTGGAAGGCGCCTTTACCAGAGTGCACGCCACGTCGCAGCTCTTAGGGTCACCGATGAACAAGGACCTGGCTAAGATGGTCCTGACGGATATCTTCAATAATACGAAGACGCGGGAGATCACGCCGGATATCATAAAAAAAGAAGTTTCCAAGTATTTCGGCGTAAAAGTGTCGGACATGGAAAGCGCAAACCGTTCCAAGAACGTTGCATTTCCAAGGCAGGTCGCCATTTACCTCATCCGGGAGCATACGAATTATTCCCTGCCCCAGATGGGCAAGCTGTTCGGCGGAAGAGACCATACGACCATACGGCACAGCTACGAAAAGATCGTGGAAGAGCTGAAGACCGACAAGGAGCTGCAGGAGACGATCGATACGATCTACCGGCAGATCGAAGAATAGTTTTCCACACTCCTGTGCAAAAAGAGGAAAGATCTATCCACAGGTTTTCCCCTTTCCCTCCCCTTACTTTTCAAGGGAAGGGAAAGGTTTTCCCCTTTTCCACAGCCTCTATTACTAAAGCTACTAAAAATACTGGAAGAATATAAGGAGCAAGCGTATGAAATTCACATGTTCACAGGGCGCCTTAACGAGAGCGCTGAATACGGTATCCAAAGCCGTTTCCATCCGCACGACCATTCCCATTCTAAAGGGAATCCTCCTTACCGTGAAAGGAAACGAACTCACCGTTACCGCATCGGATCTGGATCTTTCCATCGAAACGAAGATGGAAGTGCAGGCAGCGGAAGACGGCAGCGCCGTCGTTTCCTCGAAACTATTCTCCGAGATCATCCGTAAGCTTCCCAACGCGGTTCTGCAGATCGAAGAAGAGGACGGAAAGATGGAGATCCGCTGCTTAGGGTCACACTTTTCCATCGTATCCCTGCCGGCTGACGAATTCCCTGCCATCGGTATGGTGAACCAGCTGAGCAAGATCGGCGTAAACAAGGACAGCTTAAAAGAACTGATCAAAAAGACAACTTTTGCCGCATCCATCGACGAAAAGAAGGGTATTCTGGTAGGATGTCTGCTGAAATTCGCGGAAGGAAAGCTGGAGATGGCTGCGCTGGACGGCTTCCGTCTGGCGGTCGCAAACTGCGAAATGCCTTCGGATGAGGAAAAGAGCGTCGTGATCCCGGCCAGGATCCTGGCAGAGATCCAGAAGATCCTGATGGAAAGCTCCGAAGAAGAGGAAGTATCCCTGGTCTTAGACGACAAAAAGGCGGAGATCATTACGAAAGAGACCCGCATCGTCGCAAGACTTCTGGAGGGAGAATTCATCAAATACAGCGATATTATCCCCAAGACGTATAAGACCCGCTGCATCGTAAGCAGAGAAGAGCTGCTTTCCGGCATCGAAAGAGCGTCTCTCCTCTCCAAGGAAGGAAAGAACAACCTCATCAAGATGGATATCGCGGACGGAAGGATCGAGATCACGTCCAGAAGCGAAGAAGGAAATTCCAAGGAATCCATCGCCTGCGAGAGCGAGGGAGACGGACTGGTGATCGGATTCAACTCTAAATACGTATCCGATGCCTTAAAGGCCGTGGGTGACGAAGAGATCGTCATGGAGATGTCCTCTCCCGTCAGCCCCTGCCTCATCAAGCCGGTGGAGGGAGATTCCTTCACGTATCTGGTGCTGCCGGTCCGCATTTCCGCGAATTAATGATCTTTCAGGATATCAAACTCGAAAATTTCAGAAATTACGGAAGTCAGACGATAGCGTTTCACGAGAAGCTGAATCTTTTCCTGGGTCAGAACGCCCAGGGAAAGACGAATCTTTTGGAGAGCCTCTTCATTATGGGGCTCGGCAAATCTTTCCGCACCAATAAGGATTCCGACATGATCGCCTTCGGCAAGGATTTTGCAAGGGCTGTTTGTCATGTAACGGGCGAAAACGGCGAAAATGAGATCGATATCCTCTATCAGAAAGAGGGAAAAGTCATTAAAGTGGACGGCTTAAAGCTGACCCGGAGCATCGATCTGCTGGAACATGTCTATATCGTCGTATTTTCGCCGGATGACCTCAAGATCATCAAGGAAGGACCGGAGCACAGAAGAAGATTTCTGGACCGGGAGCTCTGCCAGATCAAACCCGTCTATTACAGCGATCTCGGAAATTACAAAAAAGTGCTGAGACAGAGAAACTTTCTGCTGAGAGAAAAGAATCCGGACAGAAATCTGTTTCACGTATTCGACGAATCGCTGGCGGAATACGGCTGCCGCATCGTAGAGGAACGGAAAGAATTCACGAAGCGGCTGCAGGAACTCAGCAGCAAGATCCATTCGGATATCTCCCAGGGAAGGGAAAGCTTAAAGCTGGAATACGAGACAAAGGTGGAAGATAAGGAAAGCTTCCGCTATCTGCTGGATAAGAACTTCGAAAGCGATCTTTACAAGGGATATACCGGATTCGGACCCCATAAGGATGACTTAAAGATCGAAGTGAACGGAACCGATATCCGCACCTACGGCTCCCAGGGTCAGCAGCGGACCGCCGCTCTCTCCATGAAGCTCGCGGAGATCGGCCTCATCAAGCAGGAGACGAACTGCAATGCGGTGCTGCTTTTGGACGACGTTTTATCGGAGCTGGACAGCAGCCGCCAGCGTTTTCTGATCGAATCCATGAAGGAGATCCAGGTCTTTATTACGGCGACGGAGATCGACCCGGAAGTAAAGAAACTGCTGCCGCAGGGATATGAATTTCATATCGAAGACGGTTACGCAAAAATGTTGACATAATACGCAGTTTTAACATATAATATTTAGGCGTATTTGCAAATTCGGAAGAAAGGAGGACACGAATCATGGCAAAGGGAAAGATGACTTATCAGCCCAAGAAGGGTCAGAGAGCCAAGGAACACGGTTTCCGCAAGAGAATGGCTACCAAGAACGGCAGAAACGTTCTGAAGAGAAGAAGATTAAGAGGCAGAAAGAGACTGACCGCATAAGACCCGCTTAGCAGGTCTTTTTGCTGAAGGAGAAAACGGATGAAAAATCCCGGTATCCTCAGAAAACAAGAGGATTTTACGAGACTCTATAAAAAAGGCAAGTCGACCGGAAGCCGTCATCTGGTTCTTCTTTACAGAAAGAACGGACTTTCTTTTAATCGAAAGGCCTTTTTGGCTAGCAAAAAGGTCGGAAACAGCGTCTGCCGCAACAGGGCAAGACGTTTAATGAGAGAAGCTTTCCGTAAAACGGAGGCGGAACTTCCAACAGGATACGATTTCCTGCTCATCGCCAGGCACACGATATTGGATTGCAAATGCGTCCAGGTGGAGAATTCTCTGCGCTACGCATTGCAAAGGACCGGATTACTATCAAGA
The DNA here is from genome assembly GCA_017626845.1 of Bacillota bacterium. Classification (GTDB taxonomy): domain Bacteria; phylum Bacillota; class Clostridia; order Peptostreptococcales; family Anaerovoracaceae; genus RUG11894. The sequence continues at coordinate 29,763 of JAGAHX010000079.1, read as the reverse complement.
TGAAGCACGTTTTTATCTTCCTGATCAAAGTATACAGGGTCTGCATCTCCCCCCTCATGGGACCGGGCAAGTGCAGATTTATTCCTACGTGCTCTGAATACGCGATCGAAGCGATCCAGAAATATGGTGCCCTCAAAGGTGGCATTCTTGGAATTAAGAGAGTGCTCAGGTGTCACCCGGGCTGTCCCGGGGGCTACGATCCCGTACCCTAAGGAAAGACTGCCGCAAGCTTTCATGGAGGAACAATGAATTTTATCATCGGATTGTTCGCAAAGCCGATAGGTTCCTTGCTGGCATGGATCTATGGACTGGTCAATAACTACGGCCTTTCCATCATCATTCTTACGCTGCTCGTAAGATTGATCCTCCTGCCGCTCTACACAAAACAGATCCGGTATCAGTCGAAAATGACGGATATTCAGCCGAAGCTGAAGGAGATCCAGGAAAAATACGCAAACGACAGAGATACCCTGAGCATGAAAACCATGGAACTCTATCGCGAGGAGGGCGTGAGCCCTTCCAGCGGTTGCCTTCCTCTGCTCATTCAGATGCCTATCATCATGGGCCTTTTTGCGCTGTTAAGAAGCCCTCTGGTCTACATGACGGCGCCCCAGATGATCGCGGCTGTACACGAATCGTTTCTTTGGGTGAAGGACCTCTGCCAGCCCGATAGCTGGATCCTTCCGCTCATCGCCGGTATTTCGACTTACTTTACCTACTCGGTAGGTTCTATGGGTCAGACCAGCGGCGGCGATCCCACGGGAGCTATGACGAATATGATGAAGTATTTCTTCCCCATATTCATCTTCCTGATGGGACGTTCGTTCCCCGCAGGTCTTGCTCTTTACTGGGCGATCGGTAACATCTTTATGATCTTCCAGAGCTTCTATATGAAGAAGGTAAGAGAAAAAGAAGCGATCCGCGACGAAATCATCAAAGAAGAAAAAGAGAACAGAAAAAAGGCAAGAAACGAAGCCAGAAAAGAGGCTAAAAGCAAAAAATAACATACTTTGGAGGCAAAGTTAAGCATGAGATATTCGGAAAAATGGGGCGATTCCATCGACATCGCAGTCGATCTTGCCCTGGCCGACCTGCATCTCACGAGAGAACAGGTAACGGTGACCGTACTGGAGCAGCCTTCCAAGGGATTCTTCGGAATCGGCTCCAGACTGGCTAAGGTAAGGGTCGAAGAGATCGAGCCCCCGAAGCCGGAAAAGCCTGCAAAGCCGGAAAAAACAGAAAAGATCGAAAAGGCGGAAAAACCGGCCAAGACAACGGATAAGCAGGTCCGCAAGGAAGACGGCTTAGAGATCGTTATCGAAAAGTGCGGCGTGGACGAAGAGCCCCGCAAGTCTTCCAGACCCAAGAGAAAGAGAAACCGGAAACCGGATAAAAAGAACAGAGAAAAGAAGGAAACTGCAGAAGAATTCATCTTCGAGGAAGTAAAAGTTCTGGGCGACCGCCCGGAAGACCTGGTGGAACAGACCGAACATCCCGCCAAGACGTTCCTGGAAGACGTGGTCAAGGAGATGGGCTTAAACGTAAGCATCAAGGTCTCCAGTAACGCGGACAGCGTCTACATCGACATCGACGGCGAAGATTCCGGCACCATCATCGGCAAGCGCGGATCCACGCTGGATGCTCTGCAGTATCTTACCAGCCTTGTCGTAAACAAGGATAAAAACAACTATATCCGCGTCGTCATCGATGCGGAGAATTACCGGGAAAAGAGAGAAAAGACCCTGGAAAAGCTGGCATTCCGTTTGGCGGACAAAGCTGCCAGATCCGGCCGCAGCGTAAAGCTCGAGCCCATGAATCCTTACGAAAGAAAGGTCATTCACACGGCTCTGCAGCAGCGCAAGGGCGTTACGACCCGCAGCGAAGGCGAAGAACCTTACAGACGCGTCATCATCGAACCGGTGAGATAAGCACTTGAAAACCCGATCCCTACGGACCGGGTTTTTTCATGGAACACAAGGGGGACAGGTACATTGTGCTGAACACAAAGTACCTGTCCCTCTGTGTTATGATTTTAAAACTTTTCCCCATGCATCTATCAGCCTTTCCAGGCTCCAAGCCGCATTGGCCGGGCTGGTGGAGGGAAGGCAAATGGCCGGGAACTGCGTCTTCGGCTGGATGTATTGGATATACAGTTTTTCCGCTGTCTTTCCGTTTACGAGGATCTTATCGATCGATGCTGCCTGCAAGATAGGAGACAGATCGTTCGCCGTAACATTTTTGATGCTGGCATCGGAGGATCCTTCGATTTCACAGGAGGAAATCACGTCCCATAAGGCAAGGTGATGATCAAGGATAAGATGTTTCTTTTCTTCGATGGTTTGGGGAACCGAATCACCGAAAACACCGGCGATCACCTTCCAGAACCGGTTCTGGGGATGGCCGTAGAAAAACATGGCTTCCCGGGATTTTACGGAAGGAAAGCTGCCTAATATCAGAATTTCAGAGCTGCTGTTATACAGCGGCGGAATGGGATGCTGTATCATAATTCATTGATGAGGGCGTCTATTTCTTCCATGATGGCATAGGCAGCGTCGTAATTCTCTTTTTCGATCGCTGCCAGGATCACCATATAGGGACCATAGTCCTTCATATACATCAGGTTAGAAACAGATCCGTAGGCATCCATATGTGTAGCGAACGTGTTTTCATCGTCCATCAATACTTTTACGATTTCGGTGCTGTTGGCGGAATCCAGCAGACTTTGTTTCATTAGACGAAATTCTTCCTGCTCGATGCTTTCATCCTCATATTCGTCTACAAGGATCTGAAAAGAGGCATTTCTTTCACCGCCAAAGGTATCGCAGACTGTGCGGAGTCCCTGCGTTTCGACCTGGGAGTACACGCCAAAGGCAGTATCCATCTCAAAAAATGATAGGCCTACCCCATTTTCTTCGCAGAGATCGACGATCGTCCGGGTAAATTCGCTTTCGTCTATTTCCTGCTGCGGCTCCGCATCTTCATCGATTCCCTCATCTTGCGGTTCCAAGGATGAAGTTTCCTCCGGCTGGACCTGTTCTGTTTCCGATCCGTCTGCGCAGGCTGCCATAAATAGACTGCAGAATAACAGGATGATTAACAGATACGAAATGTGCTTTTTCATGGTGATACTCTCCTTCTACTTTCCTAAACAGAATCTTGCAAATACTTCGTCGATGATCTCGCCGGAGGCGGTGTCGCCGGTGATCTCGCCGAGGTACTGGAATGCGGCGTTGGCGTTGACCTCGAGAAAGTCCATGGCTTCTCCTGCACGGGTCATGGAAAGGGCTTCCCGGACTTCGCCCAGCGCATTTTTGAGCAGCTGGATGTGGCGGGTGTTGGAGACGAGGATGTCTTCTTCTCTACGCACCTTTCCGCCGGTGATGAGGGTCTCCATGGCGTCCTTCAGCTGTTCTGTTCCTTCATCGTTTAATAACGATGTACTTATGATCTGTGCGGTTTTCAGATATTCTGTAATGTCGCTTTCCGTAACGGCGGGCGCAAGGTCCGTCTTGTTCAGAACGGCGATGCAGGGCTTCCCTTCCGCCGCTTTCATCAAGGAAATGTCGTCCTCCGACAGGGGACGGCTGCTGTCCAAAAGCAGCAATATAAGGTCCGCTTTGTTGAAAGCGTCTTTGCTGCGGTCCACGCCGATCGCCTCGACGACGTCGGACGTCTCCCGGATGCCGGCGGTGTCGGTGAGCCGCAGAGGAATGCCCCGCAGGGAGATCTGCTCCTCGATCGTGTCGCGGGTGGTACCGGGGATGTCCGTGACGATGCTGCGGTGCTCGCCGAGGAAGAGATTCATCAGCGAAGATTTGCCGACATTGGGCTTGCCGACGATGGCGACGGAGAGACCTTCCCGCAGGATCTTGCCCTCGTCCGCATTCTCCAGAAGCGCTGCAATGTCCTTTTCGATCGACGTTAAGCTATCCTCTATTTTTGCGTAGGTTGCGACCTCGATGTCCTCGTCCGGATAATCCATGTTGACCGTTAGCAGCACCAGCAGATCCAGCAGCTGCTGCCGCACAGCTTTCACCTTTTCGGACAGTTTTCCCTGCATTTGGGATACAGCGGTCTCGAGACTCTTGTCGGTCTTGGCTTTGATGACGTCGATCACGGCCTCCGCTTGCGCGAGGTCGATGCGGCCGTTCAGGAACGCCAGTTTCGTAAATTCGCCCCGCTCCGCCATTTCCGCTCCGTTCTCCAGGCAGACCGACAGGATGCGGCGCAGCGATGCCGTGCTGCCGTGGCACTGGATCTCGACCAGGTCCTCTCCGGTGTAGGTGTGAGGCGCCTTCATAAAGACGCACAGGACCTCGTCGACCGTTTCGGCCGTCTTCGGGTCAACGATGTGGCCATAGTGGAGATGTCTGGGGACGAACACAAAGGCCTCTGCAGGGCTCTGTTTTTGATTTTGGGACGCGTTTGACCCGCTGTAAGGCACAAATATCCTCGAGGCGATTTTTTTCGCGGAAGGGCCGCTCATGCGGACGATGCCGATGCCGCTCTCGCCGTAGGCGGTGGAGATGGCGGCGATGGTGCGTTCTGGCTGGGTCATCATGCGTGTTCACCTTCCTTCAGCCTCTGGACGAGCGAGATCGTGCGCATCCAGTTTTCCCGCATGGCGGCGCAGGCGGCCTGCAGGTCTTTTTCCCGGATGCCTTTTAAAATGCGCTCGTGCGCCTTCCAGGATTCCTCGTAGTTGCTCTCCTCTTCGAAATACAGATTTTCGATGCGGAGCACCTGAATGTCCAGGATGTCCGTAAAGTTCTTCAGAAAATCGTTGCCGGCTTTCTTTACCACCACGTCGTGGAATTCCTTGTCCAGGCTTTGGGACCGGTGCAGATCGGCGGCGTTGCGGCGGCTTTTCATCGCCTCGTTGACCCCCTCCATCTCCCGGATATCTTCCTCGGTGAGCGTATCCCAGGCGAACTGCAGCGCCAGAGCGTGGAGTTCCGCCAACATAATGTAGGATTTTTCGATCTCATCGTAGTCGAAGGTTGCCACCCGGCTTTCTTTGCCGGGCTGGATTTCGATGAGCTTCTGATCCGCCAGCAGCTGCATGGCTTCGCGCACGGGGGTGCGGCTGACGGAGAAATATTTGGCGATCTCCTGGTCAAAGATCTGTTCGCCGGGCTGCAGCGTGCCGTCCACGATCCATTCTCGCAGCGTTTTATAGACCAACGCCTTGGCGGTGAGCCGCTCTTCGGCCTGCTGTTTTACAGGGATGGGCATAGAAATCTTCCTTTCTGTTTTTGCTGCTATGATTATAGCAGAGACGGCTGTGTTTGAAAAGTGCAATATATTGCATTTATCGAAAGAATTGTTTTTGAGAAATCGCTCGAAAAACCGTTGACAATGCAAGGGAAGACTTGTTATAGTGTATTTGCGATATGCAATATATCGCAATGAATACGAAACCATTTTTCCGGTAAGAACGAACGGAGGACGATCATATGGGAGAAATCAAATACTGCAAGATCCATCACGACCCGCAGCTGAGCGACACGGCGCTGTTTTCCGAAGCAGAAGCCAGAAAAGCGAAGGCGTTCCACAGCACCTTCGCGGAATACTGCGAGACGCCGCTGGCAAAGCTGGAGAACCTGGCGAAAAGCTTGGGTGTAAAGGGTTTTTATGTAAAGGATGAAAGCTACCGCTTCGGGCTGAACGCTTTTAAAGCTCTGGGCGGCACTTACTGCGTCGGCAAGTGTATCGAAGAGCATAAAGCGGCAGGCGACAATAGCCAGCTCACCTTCGTTACGGCGACCGACGGCAACCACGGCAGAGGCATCGCCTGGGCTGCGGCGAAGCAGGGTCACAAGAGCGTCGTGTATATGCCCCACGGATCTGCTCAGGAAAGGCTGGAGAATATCCGCAAAGCCGGGGCAGAGGCCTCCATTACCGATCTAAATTACGACGATGCGGTGCGTTTCGCCAATTCCCAGGCGGAGAAGTACGGCTGGATCATGGTGCAGGATACGGCCTGGGAAGGCTATACGAAGTATCCGACCTGGATCATGCAGGGCTACACGACCATGGCGCTGGAAGCCTGCGGTCAGCTGGGTTTTGTGAAGCCCACCCACGTGTTCCTGCAGGCGGGCGTAGGCGCCATGAGCGGCGCGGTCACCGGTTTTCTGGCAAGTTATTACGGCGAAAAGGACCGTCCGAAGATCGTCATCGTGGAGCCGGATGCTGCGGACTGCATCTATCAGACCTCCAAGGCGAACGACGGCAAGCTGCACCCCGTGGGCGGTGCGCTTTCCACCATCATGGCGGGGCTGGCCTGCGGTGAACCCTGCACCATCGGCTGGGAGATGATCCGCGACCACGCGGACTACGCCGTTTCCATGCCGGACTGGGTAGCGGCCAAGGGCATGCGCGTGCTGGGCAATCCGCTGCCCGGCGACGACAAGGTAGTCTCCGGCGAATCCGGAGCGGCCGGCGCTGGCTTTGCGGTGACCCTGTTAACAAAGGCGGATCTGGCCTCCTTCAAGGAAGAACTGGGGATCGACGAGAATTCCGTCATCCTGTGCTTCTCCACGGAAGGCGACACCGATCAGAAGAACTACAGAGACATCGTCTGGGACGGAAAATACCCTTCGTTTGAATAATTGATCTATCGGGAACGGTTCTCCTTAGATCATTTTGAACCAAAAAGAACCGTTCCCAACAGTTCATAAGAGGAGAAGAAGTATGTTCGATAAAAAACAATTGGAACAGGAAATCATCGCGTGGAGACACGACATCCATCAGCATCCGGAAGCGGCGTTCGAAGAAGTAAGAACGGCAAAGATCGTGGCGGAAAAGCTGAGAGCGTTCGGTTATGAAGTGACGGAGAACGTTGGAAAAACAGGCGTTGTAGGCGTTCTGAAAAACGGAGAAGGTCCGGTGATCGGTCTGCGGGCCGATATGGACTGCAATAAGATCATTGAGAAAAATACCTTCGAATATGCATCCCAGACCGAGCAGCGCATGCACGCCTGCGGCCACGACGGCCATACGGCGACGCTGCTGGGCGCCGCAAAGCTGATCGCCGAGGAAAAGGCTTTCAAAGGAACGGTCGTTCTGGTCTTCCAGCCTGCGGAAGAGCCGGGCTGGGGCGCAGATGCCATGATCGCGGACGGCGTCATCGAAAAATTCGGCATCCAGGAGATCTACGGCCAGCACAACTTTACCTATTATCCCAAGGGCACGATGAAGATCGCGGTCGGTCCCTGCATGGCGGCGGAAGACGACTTTGTGATCCAGATCCACGGTGTGGGCGGTCACGCCAGCGGTCCTCACAAAACGAAAGATCCCATCGTGATCGGTGCAGAGGTCGTCATGGCTCTGCAGACCATCGTTTCCCGCAACGTGGATCCTCTGCGGCCTGCCGTGGTCAGCTGCACGGAATTCATCACCGACGGCGCGCCCAACGCGATCCCCTCCAACGTAACGATCAAGGGCGACTGCAGAAGCTACGATCCCAAGGTCTCCCAGCTGATCGAAGAGCGGATGCGCAAGGTCGTGCAGTCCATCTGCGATATGAACGAGGCGGCTTGCGAAGTCGAATACTCCCGGGAATTCATTGCGACCCTTAACGACCAAACCTGCGCGGAATGGGCGGCCAAGGCTGCGGAAAAGATCTACGGCAAAGAGAACGTGGAACTGGGCTGCGATCCCATTATGGGTTCCGAAGATTTCGCGAAATATCAGCAGTTCATTCCTGGCTGCTACTGCTTTACCGGGAATATCGACGAGACCCACGACAAACCCAATCACCATGCCTGCTACGATTACAACGACGACATCCTGCTGCCCGCAGCGGAGTGGTTTGCGGAGCTCGTGAAGATCCGGATGGCATAAAATTAACAACAAAACGGGGACGGTTCTTTATCTCAGCAGTGCACCAGCACTACATTGAGACAGAGAACCGTCCCCGTTTTTATTTTATGCTTTTTCGGTATTGGAGCGGAGATGCGCCGTATTTACGGCGGAACGATTGGATAAAATTGCTGAGCTGATTAAAACCCACCTCTTCGCTGATCCGCGAGATCGGAAGGGATGTGTTCTGAATCAAAGTTCTTGCCTCGTTCAGGCGGTAGTCGTTTAAATAATGTATAGGCGGCATGCCGACATACTGCCGGAACAACTGTGTCAGTTTGTTTCTTCCTACATGCGCAGCAGCAGTCAGGTCTTCCAGTTTCAGAGGGCTTGTAAAGCGTCGATGGATCTCGTTCAGCGCAGTTTGTATAAGGATCAGATCTTCACTGCCGCCCGGTTCTCCTTCAGAAATATTTCCTTTGAACCTCTTTTCAAAGATTCCAGCCAGAAAACGCAGCAGTGAGAAGTACTGTGCCGGGTCATCGGTCCAATCCCGCAGCGAGCGAAGCGCGAATTTGTCTGACGGAGATAGCGGAAGAATTTGATAAGAAAAGGAACCATTTTCGCCCGTCGGAACAAGAAAACGGTACGTGACGTAGCGTGGAAAAACAGCGGGATCGAAATTGATGCACACGGTCTCTGCATCCCCTCCTGCAGGACGTACACTGTGAAGTTGGTGACGGTCGATCAGGAGGATATTGTCTCCGGACAGACGGAAACATTTCCCGTTCACGTTATAATCGAGAATGCCTTCAACGGTCCAGCACAGTTGGTATTCGCTATGCCAGTGGAACGGAACCTCGTCCTGTGCGGCAAATCGGTATTGCTGTCTGTATACGGACACGGGAAACTCTTCCGAAAGAAAATGAACATTCTCCCGCAGAGTATCGTCGGTTGAGATCGTAAAGGTCGTACCGGCCTGGTAGCAGATAGGGTGGGAATCTATCATAAGCAAAAACCTCCTTTTGATATTATAAGGAATAATTTGATAAAACGTAAGACGAATCGAATAGATTACATTGTTTTTTTCTTATATACTGATAGTACAATTCAGCTCTATAAAGGAGAGGTATAAACCATGAAGATCAATGAAGAGAGATTGTTAAACAGACTGTATACCCTAGGGAAGATCGGAGTAAATGAAGAAGGGAAACGGACCAGACTCGCTGCGGATGATGCTGAAAAGGAAGGAAGAGACGCTGTTGCCACATGGATGATGGAGGCTGGCCTGCGCGTTGCCGTAGATAAGATCGGCAATCTTTTCGGTATCTGGGAAACGGAAGAGAACAAAGGAAAGGACCCTGTTATGACCGGTTCTCATATCGACACGGTCATCAACGCCGGCCAATACGACGGCTGCTACGGTGTGCTGGCCGGATTGGAAGTCATCCAGTCCTTGAAAGAATCAGGATATAAGCCGGCAAGACCTATGGTTGTAGGCGCTTTCACCAACGAAGAAGGCGTCCGTTATTCTCCGGACATGCTGGGATCTTTGGTCTATGCCGGTGGAATGACCGCAAAAGATGCCTGCAGCATCGTCGGCATCGACGGGACTGTTTTGGGTGAGGAGCTCAAACGGATCGGCTATGCAGGTACAGAAGAACCCGGATTTTTGACGCCGTCTTCCTTCGTCGAACTGCATATCGAGCAGGGACCGATCCTGGATGCGGAAGGGATTTCCATCGGTGCTGTGGAAGATCTGCAGGGTATCTCCTGGCAGGAAATCACGATTGAAGGAAGCCAAAACCATGCAGGGACTACGCCAATCTCCTATAGAAGAGATGCCGGTGTCGCTGCGGCAAAAGTCATTACCTTCATGCGGGAGCGATGCCTCAGCTCCGGCGGCAAGACCGTTTCTACGACCGGATGCATCGCCTTTGAACCGAATGCGATCAATGTGATCCCTTCCAAAGCTGTTTTTACCGTGGATGTGCGCAACCCGAACGAAGATGCATTGAAAGCGGAAGAAAAGGCGTTGGCAGATTATCTGAAGGAACTGGAGAAAACAGACGGTGTTACAGTCTCCACAAAGAGATTATCCCGTTTCGAGCCGGTGCTCTTCAGCGAAAAAATCGTGGAGAAGGTTGAAAAGTCGGCGAGCGCGCATGGATACTCTTGCCGCAGAATTACTTCCGGTGCAGGACAGGACGCGCAGAATCTGGCATTGATGTGCCCGACCGCCATGATCTTTATCCCCAGTATAAACGGCATCAGTCATAATCCGGAGGAGTTCTCCAGAGAGGAAGATCTCCTGAATGGTGCGAACGTGCTGCTGGATGTGCTGAGCGAACTGACAGAAGAATGATCCGTGAGGACGGTTTTGATCCGGCGGTGCTGCGGTGAGACAAAGAGGCCGCTCCATTTCGCATAATCCGGCTTAAAATTTCGTGGATTTAAAAAATGTATCGTTTTGCAAGAATATTGTGCAAAAACGATACATTTTTTAAATAGCGCCTTAAATTGAAGACAATGCGTTGTGCTTTTTTGCTCTGAGTTTACGGAATATATGTATTATAGTTAACTAATAGATGAATTATGATTCTTTTTTAGACGAATTGCCGGTACCGATGCGAAATATGTATCTAAATATTGATATTTGCGTCAAAAACGATACATTTGTTCTGGCCGCGTTTTTTATCTTGACAATGAGGCCGGTTTTCAGCGGCGAATAATAACTAGGACGGCTGTCAGCGACAACTATTTACGAAATGTTATCGCTGAGAACCGCCCTCGTTATCGCAAAAACTACTCTCTTGTAAATTACTGCACCTTCGCGATGTTGACGATGACCTCGACCATCTTATGCATGGCCTGGATCGAGACGAATTCCCGTTCTCCGTGGAAGTTCTCGCCGCCGGTGGAAAGGTTCGGGCAGGGCAGGCCGTTTTCAGAGAGGTGGCTGCCGTCTGTGCCGCCGCGGATGGGCTGAACGACAGGGGTAACGCCCGCATCCTCGTAGGCTTTCTTGGCCCGGTCGATGATGTACATCACCGGCTCGATGTATTGTTTCATGTTGAAGTAGCTGTCCTTGATGGAAAGCTCCACCGTACCTTCGCCGTACTTCGCATTCATAAAGTCCGCCGCAGCCTTCATGACGATCTTCTTTTCCGCGAACTTCGTCATATCGTGGTCACGGACGATATAGACCATCTCCGTCTTCGTCTCGCTGCCCTCGATATGCAGCAAGTGCATAAACCCTTCATATCCTTCTGTGTGCTCCGGGCGCTGGTCCGCCGGCAGCAGCCCTGCGTATTCCATGGCCATGAGGGCGGAGTTCTTCATCTTGTTCTTCGCAGAACCCGGGTGGACGTTGACGCCGTGCACGGTCACGACCGCTGTTGCGGCATTGAAGTTTTCGTACTCCAGTTCTCCCAACGTACCGCCGTCCACGGTGTAGGCAAAATCTGCCCCGAAGCCCTTGATATCAAAGCGGTCTGCGCCTCTGCCGATCTCTTCGTCCGGCGTAAATCCCACAGCGATGCGGCCATGCTTTACTTCCGGATGGGCGATCAGGTATTCCATGGCGGTGAGGATCTCTGCAACGCCTGCCTTATCGTCGGCGCCCAGCAGCGTGGTACCGTCGGTGACGATCAGGTCTTGTCCCACATAGTTCTTTAGGACACCGAAGGTCTTTTCATCGATGGAGACCTTGTCATTCAGGACGATGTCGCCGCCTTCGTAATGGATGGTCCGGGGCTTGATGTCAGCACCGGAGGCACCGTCGGAAGTGTCCATGTGAGCGATGAAACCGATGGTGGGTTCACTCTCGCAGCCGGGGGAGGCAGGAAGCCATCCGTAGATGTAGCCGTCCTTGTCTATCCCTGCATTTTCAAGGCCTATCGCCTTCATCTCCTCCGCCAGATACCGGCCCAGCTCCAGTTCTTTCGGCGAAGACGGGCAGGTCTCGCTGGTCTCGTCGGACGTGGTCTCGAAGGATACATATTTTAAGAAACGTTCCACAATATCCATATTCTTTCTCCTCTTTTTTATGATAAGATACAGTTAATGATACCACAGACAACAGCAGTTTTAACATGGAGGTTACTATGGAATTCAAGACGTTAGTCAAAGAACCGTTCTGCGTCATCGGCAAGGAGATCTTTACCTGGGACGGCGACGGTCTGATTGGAAAAGTCTGGGAGGTCGTAGACAGAGAGTTTTCCAATATCGAAGATATCATTTTGAAGGACGAAAAGGGCAGACCCCTTGCAAAATGGGGCGCCATGAGCAGCAAAAAGCGGGATTTCTCCATGTGGGAGGAGAACGGTTCCATCGGACTCTACCTGGCTGGTTACGAGGCTCCGCTGGATGCGGAACCGCCGAAGGGCTGGACCAAATGGATCGTTCCCGGCTTTGAATTCCGTCTGGGAAAGATCGAAGGAGAAGGATATTTCTACCGCGCCTTCGAAGAACTGACGAATCAGGGCCTGCCTCCCGTGGCGGCTACAGAAAACTGGTTTGACCCGGACACGGGCGACGCCTATTTTGCTTTCCCCGTTAAGCGACTTTAATTCGGCACCGAAGTTTTCGGGAGGATACAGATATGATACGCGCATGGGCAGAGATCGACACCAAAGCTTTAGAACACAATTTAGCCCTTGCCAAAGAGCGCAGCAAGCGCCAGGTGATGTGCGTCATCAAAGGAGATGCGCATGGCCACGGCGCGGTGGAATGCGCCAAGACCCTTGAAAAAGCAGGGGCAGACGCTTTCGGCGTCGCATGTTTTTCCGAAGGAGCGGAGCTCCGGGAATCCCGGATCCGCAAACCGATCCTGATCCTCGGCTATACCGATCCGACCCTTGTGCTGCAGATGATCAACAAGGATCTGGTCCAGTCCGCCTTCGACCTGGATTATGCGAAGGAACTGAACGAGGCGGCGCGGCGGTTCAACTGCAAGCTGAAGGTCCACGTTAAGATCGATACAGGCATGACCCGCACAGGGATCTTTGCCCAGGGCGATCCGGACAAAGCTGCGGACGAAGTGATCGCCATCTCAAAACTGCCGAATCTGGATCTGTGCGGCATCTTTACGCACTTTGCCTCTGCAGATATGCCAGAGAAGGACGACTTTACCGCCTGGCAGCTGGCCAATTTCGACAATGTCCTGAAAGCCTTGAAAAATAAAGGGTTCGATACGGATACGCTCGTAAAGCATGCCGGCAACAGCGCCTGCATCATGTACCATCCGGAGGTGCAGTACGACATGGTGCGGGAAGGCGTTATGATGTACGGCTTCTATCCCAACGGCGTGTGGGAGGAAGATGGGCCGCTGCAACAGGCTCTTACGCTCTGCTCCCGCGTGGCGCAGGTGAAAGAGATCCCGGCAGGGACGGCTGTCAGCTACGGCTGCACCTTTGTGTCGGAAAAGCCCATGAAGATCGCCGTGATCTCCGCAGGCTATGCGGACGCCTATCCCAGATCCCTGAGTAACAAGGGGGCCTGGGCGGTGATCAACGGAGAGAAGTGCCGGCAGATCGGACGGGTGTGCATGGACATGTGCCTGTTCGATGTAACGGGCGTGGATGTGAAGAGGGGAGACAAAGTCATCCTCTATGGCCGGGGCGGCATGCCGATCGACGAAGTCGCTGCTCTCATCGGGACGATCAACTGCGAGCTCACCTCGCTGCTGACGAACCGGGTAGAGAGGATCTATCTGTAAGGGCCTGTCTTCCGGAGCGACCGGGAAGAAACCGTTTGCCTCAGACGTGTTCTTTGTTTTCTTCCATGGAGAATTTCTCGTAGGTAGCGGACTTTTCTCCTACTAGATATAGTATTATGTAAAATATTGCCTGCCTTTAAATGCCCGAACGCTGCACGAAACAGCTTACGGTCAATAAAGAATGCCTCGGAGGGTCTCCGGGGCATTTTTCGTTCAGAAGGGCAAAAATCGGCCGATAGCGCGAAATTGCTAAATTGTGTAAATTTCAGGTGCGGCAGAACCGCTTTTATCCTTGCTGCAATGTTTCACGTGAAACATCAGCACTTGGCATTGAACTTTTGCAGCAGTTCGTCCGCAAAGCGGCGTGCTCCATCCATCGCTTCTTCCGTCTGCATGTCGGAGATCCCGTCGATATCGCGCGCGGAATAGCGGCCGAGATAATCCCAATGGCAATGTTTGCACAGGCGCCGGATGCCCGTTTCAAAGGGTTCGTTCGCGTATTCATCTTTATAACCGTGCGTGGTGAGCAAGGCGACGGAAAGCCTTGGAATCAGCTGGCCCTGACCACTTCCATAATACTTGTTCAGCGCGTAATGCCGGTCCATCAGCGCCTTCATTTCCGCTGTGCAATACCAGCTGTAGATGGGTGTTGCCAGCACGAGCAGATCCGTTTCTCCGATCTGTCTCCAGATCTCTTCCGCGTCATCCTTCTGCACGCAGCCGTATTCACCGGATACGTTCTGGCAGGCATAGCAGCCGAGGCAGGGTCTGACCTTATAGTCCTTCAGGAAGATGTCATCGATCTCTACGCCAAGCTGCAGCAGTCTCTCGCGGAAGGGCTTTAACAGTTCCGCCGTGTTACCGTTTCTTCTGGGGCTTCCGTTTATGATACAAACTTTCATAGTAATACCTCCGGGATGCTTCTATTATACAGAAAGCAGCCCTGGGGAAGCAAGTGCGGTTTCGTACGGCACACACTTTATCGTTCGTTTTCTGCAACGTTCAGGTCGAAAAACAGAATGTTTTTCATTCCCATAAACCATTGTAATTTCAGCCTTCTGCGCGTTTGTTTCACGTGAAACAGGATGTGTTTACGCAAGAATTTTCAGGCCTGCGATCCCTCCCGCGATCAGCAGGATGCAGACCACCTGCGGGAAGGAAAGCGTCTCTTTAAACAGCAGCACGCCGAGCACCGTTGTGCCGATGATGCCCATGCCGGTCCACATGGCGTAAGCCGTCCCCAGAGGGAGCTTCTTTAACGCCAGCGCCAGGAAGACGGCGCTCAAGATATACGTAACGGCGGTGAGGGCAGACGGTCCCAGTTTGGAAAACCCTTCCGAATACTTCATGGCGACGGCCCAGGTGATCTCCAGGCTCCCCGCGATCAGCAGCATGATCCACTGCATTTCGATAAACCTCCAAAAAAACAAGCCCGGCTGCGCCGCATCTTCTAAGGCCTAACGATGCGGTGGACCGTGCTCAACACTACTGCCCGGCGGCAGTCCGATATCAGGGTCAATTGTACAGAAAAGACCTGCGGTTGTCAACCGCAGCACAGCAAAATTCCGAAAAATCTTCGGCGGCAGGAAACCCTTGAAATTTCAACATTTTATAAATTTGTTTCACGTGAAACCGCAAATAGTAATAGCACTGTTTTCCGATCTATAGTATAATGAGTTGACCAATAAAACACGAATGAAAATTTCAGGGGGAAATTAACAGAATATGGGAAAAGCAATCGCAATTTTCAATCAGAAAGGCGGCGTCGGCAAGACGACCACGAACATCAATCTGGCTGCCTGCCTGGCGATGCGCAATAAAAAGATCCTGGTGCTGGATATCGACCCGCAGGGGAACACCACCAGCGGCCTGGGCATTGCCAAGAGAGGGCTGAAGTACACCAGCTACGACCTGTTCGTTGGGGAAGAGCTGAACGCTGCCAACACCATCATCCATACGAACTTCAAGAACCTGGACATCATCCCGGCCAGCGTGGATCTGGCAGGGGCGGAGATCGAGCTCGTAAAGATCCAGGGCCGCGAAAGACGCCTCAAGATGGCGCTGGACCAGGTGAGAGACAGCTACGATTACATCTTCATCGACTGCCCGCCATCCCTTGGATTATTAACGCTCAACGCCCTTACGGCCGTAGACAGCGTGCTCATTCCGATCCAGTGCGAATTCTATGCGCTGGAAGGGGTCAGCCAGCTGGTCTCCACCGTAGATCTCGTGCGCAAGAGCCTCAATCCGAAGCTGCGCATCGAAGGGGTCATCCTGTCCATGTTCGACGGCAGAACGAACCTGTCGCTGCAGGTGGTGGAGGAGGTCAAGCGCTATTTCGGCAGCAAACTCTATTCCACCGTTATCCCCAGAAACGTAAGGCTTGCGGAAGCGCCCAGCTACGGACTTCCCATTACGTCCTACGACCCCCGCTCCAAGGGAGCCAAGGCGTATCAGGCGTTCGCGGATGAATTTTTGAGCACGGAGGCAAGAAATGGCTAAGAAACCCGGGGGCCTCGGCAGAGGCCTGAGTTCGCTTTTCGGGGATATGGAAGTAGATCTGTCCGTTCTTGACCCTGCAGAGATCTCCATCGATCCTGCGGCTGCAGAGACGGAAAACAAGCCTGCGGCGAAAAAGACCGCAAAAAAGGCGGAAAAGAAGGAAAAACCGGCGGATCCGGCTGCGGAAAACGTGGTCTTCATCAGCCTGGACGATATCCGGCCGAACAGCGCCCAGCCCCGCAAGGTCTTCGATCAGGAAGCCCTGCAGGATCTGGCGTCCTCCATCCGTGAGCACGGCGTCATCCAGCCCGTGCTGCTTCGCCCTGCGAAGAACGGCTACGAGCTGGTGGCTGGCGAACGCCGCTGGCGGGCCGCCCGTCTGGCCGGACTGAAGCAAGTGCCGGCCATCGTGCGCAGTCTGGATGACCGCCAGAATATGTTCTATGCCCTCATCGAGAACATGCAGAGAGAAGATCTCAACAGCATCGAAGAAGCGAAGGGCATGGAAGAGATGATGAACGCCTTCGGCCTTAACCAGGAGGAGACCGCGAAAGCGGTGGGAAAATCCCGCTCCTACGTGGCGAATGCGCTCAGATTGCTGCGCCTTCCCGGCGAGATCCAGGACTTCGTGATGAACGGGCAGCTGTCCGCGGGTCACGCCCGGGCCATCGCCGGTCTGGAAGGGGAAGCCCTGCAGCTGCAGGCCGCGGCGAAATGCGTAGAGAACGGCTGGTCCGTGCGCCAGGTGGAAGGCTATACCGGCGAGGTGAAAAAGCCTGTAAAGCGCAAAAAATCAAGGGTCTCCGGGAAAAATAAAGACCGGGAGCTCGCAGCCGTGGAACAGCAGATGACGGAATCGCTGGGCACGAAGGTGCGCATCAACGGCACGGAAAAGAAGGGCAAGCTGGAGCTGGAATATTACAGCCGCGGCGAGCTGGAGAGGCTCATCGAGATCCTGTCCGGCGTCTAAAAGCATTTTTTGGAGGTTCCTGGGCGGCCCGGCATATCCGCTCGGGGCAACACTCCTCGCTGCGCTCGTGCGTTTGCGATTGCCCCTCGCAGACATGCCGGCTCCGCCCGGAATAACACAATGCACCTGCCTCTCTGTGTTGTGTATCTTGAAAAACGCCGAGGGGTGGCGCCCAAAGAGGCTCATCGAGCGACTGAGCGGGCGCCGCGACAACCGAGTCTGCTCCCGTCGCGGCCAAGCGAATGAGCGAAGATGAGGATGTGTTGGGCGACAGGACCCCGAGGCGAATACATGGTAATAATGCTATAACACATGGAAATCAAGAACTTAGGAAAATACGATATCGTCGTGATCGGGGCCGGCCACGCGGGATGCGAGGCGGCCCTCGCTGCATCCAGGATGGGAAAGAAGACTCTGGTACTGTCCATCAACCTGGAAGCGGTGGCCAACATGTTCTGCAACCCCGCCATCGGCGGCACCGGCAAGGGCCATCTCGTGCGGGAGATCGACGCGCTGGGCGGCGAAATGGGGCTTTGCATCGACAAGACCTTCATCCAGAGCCGCATGCTCAACACCGCCAAGGGCCCCGCGGTCCATTCGCTGCGGGCGCAGGCGGACAAAGTGCGCTATCACGACGAGATGAAGCATACGCTGGAACTGCAGGAGAACCTTCTGCTGCGCCAGGGCGAAGCCATCGACATCGACTTCGGCCAGCTGGATGTGCCGGGTCTTGGCGTATCGCAGGAAAAGAAGGTCCGGGGCGTTTTACTGCGCACCGGCGCTTACTATGCCTGCGATGCAGTGGTCATCGCCACGGGCACCTTCCTGGGCGGCAAAATCTTTATCGGCGACAGCGTAGTGGAGAGCGGCCCCAACGGTCTTTCCCCCTCCCAGATCCTGGCGGAAAATCTGAAAAAGAGCGGCTTTCAACTGCGCCGCTTTAAGACCGGCACGCCGGCCAGAGCGCTGCGGGCCAGCATCGACTTCTCAAAGATGACGGTCCAGCACGGGGACGCGCACGTGGTGCCCTTCTCCTTTATGAACGACGATCTGGACAAGGAGCAGGTGGATTGCTGGCTCACCTACACGAACGAAGCGACCCACGACCTGCTGCGGGCGAATTTCAGCCGCAGTGCGCTGTTCGGCGGACAGATCGAGGGCGTCGGCCCCCGCTACTGCCCCTCCATCGAGGACAAGGTGAACCGCTTCGCGGATAAAGAGCGCCACCAGTGCTTCGTGGAGCCGGAAGGGCTGTCCACGGAGGAAATGTATCTGCAGGGAATGTCTTCTTCCATGCCCGAAGACGTGCAGATCGGGTTCTATAAGACCATGCCAGGCCTGGAGAATCTGGAAGTCGTCCGCTCCGCCTACGCCATCGAATACGACTGCATCGACCCGCTGGATATCCAACTCAACCTGGAGCACCGGGATTTCCCCGGCGTGTTCTGCGCGGGTCAGTTTAACGGGAGCTCCGGCTACGAGGAAGCGGCGGCCCAGGGGCTGATGGCCGGGGTCAACGCCGCGCTATGGCTGGACGGCAAAGATCCCTTCATCCTGGACCGGTCCCAGGCCTACATCGGCGTGCTCATCGACGACCTCGTAACGAAGGGGACGAATGAGCCCTACCGCATCATGACGTCCCGGGCGGAATACCGGCTGGTGCTGCGCCAGGACAACGCGGATACGCGGCTTACGCCGCTGGGGCGCAAGATCGGCCTCGTCTCGGATGACCGCTGGGAGCGGTTCCAAAAGTCCCAGGCAGCCGTGGACGCAGAGCTCGCCCGTCTGAAGACGGCGACCGTCTCCCCCGCAGAGGCGAATCCCTACCTGGAGAGCCTCGGTTCCGCGCCGACGGACAACCGGCAGAGCCTGGCGGACCTTCTAAAGCGGCCGGAAGTCACCTACGAAAATCTGGCGGCCATCGATCCGGACCGGCCCGTTTTGAGCGATCACGAACGCTCCAAGGTAGAAGTGGAACTCAAATACGCCGGCTATATCGAGAAGCAGCTGGCGCAGATCGAACGCTTTAAGAAGCTGGAAGACAAGGCGCTTCCGGCGGATCTGGATTATCTCAACATGGACGGTCTCCGCATCGAAGCCCGTCAGAAACTGGACGCGCAGCGCCCGCTGAGCGTGGGTCAGGCGTCCCGGATCTCCGGCGTATCGCCGGCGGACATCGGCGTGCTGCTGGTGACCCTGGAGAAGATGCGCCGCAGCGCGCAGAAAGCGCAGGAATAACGCTATGGACAGAACACAGCAATTGGAAAAACTCCGGGACGTCATCCTGGAGTGGAACGAAAAGATAAACGTGACCGCCATCCGCGATCCCAAGGAGTTCGACCGCAAGAACGTGCAGGACAGCCTCGCCATCCTTCCGCTTCCCGAGTACGAGGGAGCGAAGGAAGTGCTGGACATGGGCACCGGCGGCGGCTTTCCCGGACTTCCTCTCGCCGTCTGCAGCCCGGAGAAATCCTTCGTGCTGGCGGACGCCATCGGCAAGAAGCTGAAGGTCGTGCAGGCGGCGGCCCAGGAACTGGGGCTCGTCAACGTGGAGACGGTGCACGCCCGGGCGGAGGACATGGCGAAGACGAAAGTCCACCGGGAGCGCTACGATCTGGTGGTGTCCCGGGCCGTGGCCAACATGGCGACGCTGTCGGAATACTGCCTGCCCTTCGTCAAGGTGGGCGGCTTCTTCGTCGCCTATAAAACGGAGGATGCGGCGGAGGAGATCGAGGCGGCAAGAGGCGCCATCGCCAGGCTGGGCGGCCAGATCCGGCGGGTCGAAAAAACATCGTCTAATAACGATGCGCTTTTAAACGGACACGTTTTCGTCGTGGTGGAAAAGATTGCGAAGACGCCAAAGGAATATCCGAGAAAAGCGGGCACGCCGGGAAAGGATCCTCTGAAATGAAGATCGTCAACATGTACACGGACGGCGCCTGCTCCGGCAACCAGAACGAGGAAAACGTCGGCGGATGGGGCTGCATCCTGGAGTTCGCCGGCCGGGAAAAGGAACTGTGGGACGGGGAAGTGAACACCACCAACAACCGCATGGAGCTGTCCGCGCCCATCGCCGGCCTTTCCGCCCTGAAGGAAAAGGGCCTGCTGGTGCGGATCTATTCCGACTCGTCCTATCTGGTGAACTGTTTCCAGCAGGGCTGGCATAAAAACTGGGTCAAAAACGGCTGGAAGACCTCCCAGAAAAAGCCGGTGGAGAACCGGGAGCTCTGGGAGAAGCTGCTGTCCCTGATGGAGGGTCAGACCTGCGAATTCTATCTGGTAAAGGGTCACCTGAAGCTGATGGATAAAGACGGCACCCCCCTGGACGAGACGAACGCGGCCTTAAACAAGGCCTACAAGGCCTACTGCAGCCACAACGGAGGCATTTCTTTCGAGGAATTCTACCGCATCGCGGGCTACAACAACCGGGCGGACGACCTGGCGAATGAGTTCATCCGCCGGCATGCCTCCGGTGCAATGTAAAGGCATATTAAACCTTCTGTAATATTTCTGTAACATTCCTGCTGTATACTATTAGTCGTAGTAGAGGATACCCTCTGCAGATTTTGATTTGTAATATAGCGGAAAGGAGTTGCGGAAATGTTGCGGATCCGGCGGATCACAGCGATCATATTGGCCATCGCCGTACTGGCGACGGGCTTTGTTTTTGCCGACGCCGCCGCCATCGTGAGCCCCGCAGCCAACAGCATCGTCTACACCGACAGCCTTCTGGTCTCCGTTAAAGTGACGGAGATGAAGACCATCCGGGTGTCGGTCTATGCGGAAAAAGTCACCTCCGGCGACAAACTGGTGAACGCCGACGTGAGCAAATTCACGGAAGCCGACCTGAAAGCCGCCGCGGGAGACCCGAAATATACGGACGTGCTGCTGGTCGACCCCGCAGAATATACGAATACCGTGGAGATCGGCTTCTATACGAAGCAGATCGCCGTTACGCCGGGCCTGTACAAGGTAAAGGCGGAGACGCTGGAGACCGTCATGGAATGGCCGGAAGGCGCTGTGGAACCGGTGGAGAAGACCATCGTCATCGAGACGAAGAGCAGTCTGGTGGCGGTCAAGAAAAAGCCCACGGAGGAGAAGACCCAGGTCTTCCAGAACAACTCCACGGGCGCCATCACCTTTATCCGCAAGATCCTTAAGGGCCTGTTCAAGTAAGGAATGGACGAGCGCGCAAGAAAGCAGGAAAAACTGAAAAACGCGGTCATAGTAGTATTGTTCCTGACGACAATACTACTTTTAAATTTGACCTGGCGCAGCGAAGGCCAGGGGAGCTTCCGACTGTCGTCGGTGCTGGATTTCATCAGCGAGGACGTATGGGTGCCGGAGGCGAACGAATTCGTGACCGCCGACAGCGCCGTGTACGGCTTCGGCGACGCCACGTTTTCCCGGGACCGGGAGAACGCGGACCGGCAGCTGCAGGACGTTTTGGACCTGTTCCGCCGGGAGAGCGCCAATGCGACGTTCCTCATCAATGAAGTGACGGACCAGCAGTACCGGGACATGCTGCGCAGCTACCGCAGTCTGAAGGTCTGCCTGTCCTGTCCCGTGCCTTTCGGGGAATACTGCGATCAAAACGGCATCAACCGGAATTCCACCTTCGACCAGGTGCAGACGGTCGACGCGTTCCTGATCTCGGAGGCGGCGCCGGAGAGCATCTTCGTGGAGGGGAACGGCCAGTGCTGGCGGTTCATCTCCGACAGCGAAGAAAGCCTGGCAGGGCCGCTGCTTGCATCGATCGACCGCAGCGAACCCATCCATTACACGGCGGGCAGCATGCTGGGCGGCGAGAATCTTTCGCTGCTCCCGCTGGCGCAGACGTCGGCTCTGTCCCAGACGGCCTGGGAGAGCGAAGCGTCGGACGATGCGGAACGGACGGGCCGGGAGATGGCGGAGTCCGTGTTCGGTGAGAACTTCGACTTCGTGCGGCGCATCACCGACAGCTTCGGCAACGTCACGTACATGTACGGCTACGGCGAGAAGACGCTCACTTGCCTTACGGACGGCACGTTCGAATACAAGACGGAGACGGCGGAAGGACCGGATCCGGGCTTTTACGGCAGCCTGCAGACCGCCATCGCCTTTACGGCGACTCACGGCGGCTGGGGGAATGACCGCAGAGATCTCTCCTACGTTCTCTGCGAAGCGAAGGAATCCGGCAGCGGAAGAAGCAAGATCTACACCTTCGGGTTTGCGCAGGTGCTGGACGGGCTCAAGCTCCTCAGCGAGGAAGGTCCCGCCATTACCGTAACGGTCTCCGGCGGCGAAGTGAGCTATTACCGGCGGGCGGTCGCAAAAGCGGCTGCGGCGGCGGGAGAAGAGCAGCCGGCGGCGGAAGCGGCCAACGTGATCGCAGGCAACAGCCACCTGATCTACAGCGTGCTGACCGGAAACGTGCTGACCGCCAGTTCCGACGAGGAATTCGCCTACGTGGCGGACCACCTGAAGGATGCCTATATCGCGTACGTCGTTACGGAAGACAGTTTAAGACCGGCCTGGGTCGTGAAGATGGAAGGAGACGCGTTGTTCTTCTTCGGTCTGTACGATGCCCTGCCGCTGGGCTTTACGAGAGAGTAGAGGTGCGGGATGGACTGGTCGAAAGCAAAGAACATCATCATCGCGGTGCTTTTGGCGGCGGATCTGCTGATGGGGATCAATCTCTTGTCCCAGTCGGCGGGCGCCCGGCAGCAGACCGCGCTGGCGTCGGAAGAATCCATCGCCTTCCTCGAAGCGCAGGGCATGACGATCGAAACGGAAGTCCCCCGGCGGACGGAAAAGCTGCCGGTGCTGTTCCTGCGGCTGCAGCGGGCGGACAATCTTGCCGCGCCGGAAGAATACCGGGGTTATCCGATCGTCGTGCAGGGTAGCCAGATCGGCTTTGAGGTCGCTGGTTCCGGTCAGCAGGCGGCGGAGACGATGCCTGCCTCCGAAGCGCTGCTGAAGCTGTATGCCCAGATGAGCACGCAGGAGAGCGTTGCGGGAAAGACGGTGGAAGCCATCGATCTCGTGTATCTGCTCTCACCGGAAGACACTTCCTACGCGGCGCAGGATACGGCGAGCCCCGCCTGGCGCATCCGGGTGTCCGGGCGCACGTATTACGTGGATGCCTATGAAGAATAGACAGAATTTACAAATTTTCGTGCGGGAATCGACACAATATCGTCACATTTCCGAACTATTATCCAGGAGTAATCAGAAAGAATGAATTTAGCCATATGCTCCCTGGCAAGCGGGAGCAGCGGAAACTGTTACGTCGTCCGGGGCGGGGACACCTTCGTTCTCGTGGACGCGGGGATCTCCGGCAAACAGATCCGGGAAAGACTTTCGGCCATAGGGCTCGAACCCTCCCGGCTGTCGGCCATCCTCCTCACCCACAGCCACAGCGACCATACGAAAGGCCTGGCGGCTGTCCTCAAGACGACGGATGCCTGCATTTTCACCAACGAAGCCACAGCGGCGGACGCCTGCGGCGATCTTCCCGGGGGGCGCGTAAGGCTCTTTGAGACGGGAGACGGCTTCGAACTGGGCGAACTGCAGGTGCAGACCTTTCCGGTCTCCCACGACACGGCGGACCCTGTGGGGTTCACCTTCCGCAGGGAGGGCAAACAGGTCTCCATCGTGACGGACACCGGCATCGTGACCCCCCGCATCTACGAACAGATCCGGGACGCGGACATCCTGGTGCTGGAAAGCAACCACGACGAGAGCATCCTGCGCATGGGCCGGTATCCCTGGTTCCTCAAGCAGAGGATCCTGGGAGAGGAAGGCCACTTATCCAACGAGGCGGCGGCGAAAGCGCTGGCGCTGGCGCTGGAGGAAGAACGGGACACGGAATGGGCGGAGCGGCCCCGGACCGTGCTGCTGGCTCACCTCAGCCAGGAGAACAATTTTCCCGAAATGGCGCTCACGACGGTCAACAACATTCTGGAGGAGCGGGGCCTGCTCCGCTCCGGCCTGAAGATCCGGGTGCTGCCCAGAACGCAGCAGAGTCCGGTCTATACGATCTAGACAAAACAAAACGAAAAGGAAGGGATCTAACATGAAAAAGGGAATTGGACAACTGGTCGCGATCCTTTTGGTCGCGGCGATCGCGTTCGGCTGCGGGTTCGGGGGAGCCTACGCCTACAACTTCGCGGTGGATAAGGGCTGGCTCGAAGCGGCTGCCGGCAGCGGCAGGACCTCGGAAGCGGACAGCACGGAAGGCACCGTTACCATCGATCCGGGCACGACAGCGGCTGACGCCATCAGCATCAACATCTCGGACGACATGACCATCGCGGAAGCCATCGCGGCGAAGGCGATGCCCTCCGTCGTTGGCATCTCCACCGTTGCCACCCAGAGCTACAGCGGCTTCGGCGGCTTCGGCGGATTCTGGGGCTGGGGCGGCGGAAACGGCGGCACCTACGATACCACCATGGTCGGTACCGGGGTCATCGTCGATGAGGCCGGCTACATCCTCACCAATTCGCACGTCGTCAACGACGGCGACACCAAATCCGTTACCGTAAGCCTGTACGACGGCTCCGACGTGGAAGGCACCGTGCTGTGGAACGATTCCACGCTGGATCTGGCGGTCATCAAGATCGAGGATACCGGCGATCTGGTCGCGGCGGATCTGGGCGACTCCGACACCGTAAACATCGGCGCTTATGCAGCGGCGATTGGCAACCCGCTGGGCCTGGAATTCGAACGTTCCATGTCCCAGGGCATCATCTCCGGCCTCAACCGGAGCATCCAGGTCTCCGACGGCAGCAAGACCACGACCATGGAAGGCCTGATGCAGACCGATGCGACGATCAACAGCGGCAACAGCGGCGGCCCCCTGTTCAACAGCAAGGGCCAGGTGATCGGCATCAATACCGCGAAGGCTTCCAGCGGCGAGGGCATGGGATTCGCCATTCCCATCAACGTGGCAAAGCCCATCGTGGAGCAGGTGAAGGCCAGCGGCAATTACGAGAGACCGTACATCGGCATTTCCGGCATCTCCCTGCAGGAACAGCAGCAGTACAGCTCCGACGCGCTGAAGGAACAGTTCGGCACGGATAAGGGCATCTACGTGGCCAGCGTTTCCGCAAACGGCGGCGCGGCGGCGGCAGGCCTGCAGCAGGGCGACGTCATCCTGAAGGTGAACGGCGTCGAGGTGGGCACCATGAACAAGCTGAATCAGGAGCTGGTAAAGTTTGCGATCGGCGATACGGTGACCCTCACAGTCATGAGAGACAAGACGGAGCAGGAGTTCGAGGTCGAACTGGGCGGCGTCGCGATCTTCGACGAGACGGAGAATAACTAGGATATCGAATCAGAGGCCGGACAGATTTGTCCGGTCTTTTTTATGCTATACTTTTCCTATGAATATCGACGTTATTTGTATTGGAAAACTGAAAGAGAAATACTGGACGGAAGCGGTCAAGGAATACGAAAAGAGACTGAGCCGTTTCGGCAAGGTAAACATCTGGGAGCTGCCGGAAAGCCGGCTGGCGGACAACGCTTCGCCCGCTCAGGAAGAGGCGGTGAAGGAGGCGGAAGGAAAGAGCATCCTTGCAAAGATCGAGGGACTGGGGCGGCAGCAGACCTACGTGTTTGCGCTGGATCCGAGAGGAAAGACACTCAGTTCCGAAGGCTTTGCGGAGAAGCTGACCTGGATCGGCCTCAACGGCAAGAGCCGGGTGGCCTTTATCATCGGAGGCTCACTGGGCCTGTCGGACGAGGTGCGCAAGAGCGCGGACGACCTGCTGTCCTTTTCGTCCATGACCTTTCCGCACCAGCTGTTCCGGGTGATGCTCCTGGAGCAGGTCTACCGGGCGTTTAAGATCAATGCAGGAGAAAAGTACCATAAATAGGAGGCAACTATGAAGACCGATTTCTACCGCTGCGACGCGTTTACCACAGAGCCGGGCAAGGGCAACCCTGCCGGGGTCGTTCCCGATGCGCGGGGGTTGAGCGACGAGCAGATGCAGAAGATCGCGGCTTGGGCCGGCTACAGCGAGACGGCATTCGTGCTGCCTTCGGCGAAGGCGGATCTACAGCTGCGCTATTTTACGCCCGGGAAAGAAGTACCGATGTGCGGCCACGCCACGGTAGGTTCGATGTGGCTGCTGCGGAAGTTGGGCAAGATTGGAGACGGAACGGTTTTCGTGGAGACCAAGTCCGGCCTGCTTCCCATCGACGTAACGCAAAAAGATGGGCGCACGCAGATCGGCATGACCCAGGTGCCGTACCAGGAGAAGGCGTTCGGCGGGTCAAAGGCGGATCTGGCGGAAGCCATCGGCCTTACGGAGGAAGACATCGACCCCCGGTTTCCCATCGTTTACGGCTATACGGGACTTTGGACGCTGATGTTTCCCATCAAGACGCTGGAGGCTTTTTCTCGGATGAAGCGCGACACGGACCGCTTTCCATCCATCCTGACGGAAGAGCCCGGCGCATCGATCCACCCCTTCTGCTTGGGCGGCGTGCTGGAAGGCGTGCAGATCCACGCCCGGCACTTCTCCTCGCCCTTTACCGGGATCGGCGAAGATCCGGTCACGGGAACGGCTTCCGGGGTCACCGGGGCGTATTATAAACGCTACATCGCCGATGACCCGGCCAAAGCCTACCTCGTGCGCATGGAGCAGGGCCTGGAGATCGGCACGCAGGCCATCGTAGAGACTTTCGTCGAGGCAGACCCTTCGCTGCCGCCGAAGATCTTCGGCACGGCGGTGGAAGTGGAACATCTGGAACTCGATCCGGATTAGAAAGGCAATGCAAAAGAAAAGGCGCCCCGGCTGAGGCGCCTTTTGCTATTCATTCAGTTTTTTTACCGCTGCCAGATATTTGGCCAGGACCCCGAGGCTTACGAAGTAGTAGGCCCGGTTGCTCTCTTTCTGGTAGTCCACCAGGCCGCAGCCCACGAGCTTGGAGAGGTGCTGCGAGACGGTGGCCTGCGCGTAGTCGAAGGCTTCCACCACGTCTTTGTTGCAGACCGTTTTGCGGTCCATGTTGGCCTTATAGATAAAGCGGAAGATCTCCACCCGGGCGGGATGCGCCAGCGCGTCGGAGCATTCCGCGATCAGGTCGATCTCCTCGCGGTCTAAAATGTCGGTTTCTTTTCTTATTCTCATAAAAACTCTCTTTTCTAATTAGTCTCCGGGCAAGTATACCATAAAAGGATGGTTTGTAAAACAACGAAATAACTGCTATAATAAATTGCCGCAAAAATATTTGCACTCAATGCACAAAAATTTGCTCTCAGAGGTCACCCCATGAAAAACCGAGATTACATTACCTGCATCCAAAGCGTGCTGCAATTGATGGACGAGGGCGTCCACATCGTGGACCCGGAAGGCCGCAGCGTCGTCTACAACCGCGCCATGGCCCAACTGGAGAAAATGGAGACCCGGGACGTGCTCCGCAAGCCCTTTTCTGAGGTCTTCAAGGGCCTGACCCCGGAGAACTCCACGCTGCTGCAGGCGCTGCAGACCGGAAAAAGCACCTGGAAAAAGGAACAGACCTATTTAAATAAGGACGGCAAGCAGATCACCACGATGAACACCACGGTACCTGTCGTCGTGGACAATGAAGTGATCGCCGCCGTGGAGATCGCGAAGAACATCACCGACATCCAGCAGATGACCTCCACCATCATCGAACTGCGCAAGGAGATCGATACGCCGAGAAAAGCGCGGGACAAGCGGATCCGGCACTACAGTTTTTCCGACCTTTACGGCCAGAATGCGCAGTTTTTAAAGACTGTCGAACTGGCGAAGAAGGCGGCCAGAGCTCCCGCCAGCTGCATCATCTACGGCGAGACCGGCACCGGCAAGGAGCTGATCGCCCAGAGCATCCACTTCGGATCGGACCGCGCCTCCGCGCCTTTCCTGGCCCAGAACTGCGCCGCCGTGCCCGAAAACCTGCTGGAAGGCCTGCTGTTCGGCACGTCCAAAGGCGGCTTTACCGGCGCCGTGGACCGGCCTGGCCTGTTCGAACAGGCGGACGGCGGCACGCTGCTGCTGGATGAGCTCAACTCCATGCCCCTGGAGCTGCAGGCAAAGCTGCTGCGCGTGCTGCAGGAAGGATACATCCGCCGGGTGGGCGGCACCAAGGACATCCCCGTGGACGTGCGCATCATCGCCACGATCAACGAGGACCCCGAGGAATTGCTGCGAAAAGGGCTCATCCGCCGCGACCTGTTCTACCGCATCGCCGTTATCCGCATCGACATTCCGCCTCTTCGCGAGCGCAAGGACGATATCGTGCTGCTGGCGGAAAAATTCCTGGAGAAATACAACGAAAAGTACGGCCGGCAGGCCTGGCTTTTCTCGGAAAAGGCCAAGGAGAAGCTGCTCTCCTACGACTATCCGGGCAACGTGCGGGAGCTGGAGAACATCATCATGAGCGCCCTGTCCATGTTTGAGCCCAACGAACACGTGGTAGGGGAAGACGACCTCGTCATCAACAGAAGAAAAAGTCTTCCTGCCCAGGACGTCTACAACCTGGGAGATGGCGGTCTGGATGAGTATTTGGCGAAAATCGAACGGGAAATGATCGAAAATGCCTTAGTATCTTCCGGCGGAAACATTACGAAAGCGGCGGAAAGTTTAAAAATTAAACGGCAGACACTGCAGCACAAGATCCGAAAATACAAGTAAAAACACAAAAAATTGCATAAATAGCGCAAAAAGATTTGCATTTACTGCAAATCTTTTTGCTTTAATTTTGCTAAAATCCAGCCCGATCCCGCGCGGCGGGCCCTTTTTTGTGGTCCTTCCCACAAAATGTTGGGAGGGTCACCGACAAAAAGCACAAAAAATAAGTTGGCACGCTTTTTGCATTATATATTTAGTGTCCAAATTCGTTAACGGTTGCACCGGGCAGCAGGCTCCGGTGCGTTAGGTACATCTAAGGAGGAATCAAGATGGAAAAAGTTAAAGTCATTATCTGGGGTCTGGGCGCTATGGGCGGCGGTATGGCCGACATGCTTCTGAAGAAGGAAGGCGTTGAGATCGTTGGCGCAGTCGGCAGAGGCGCTAAGATCGGCAAGTCCATGTTCGATTATATCAAGACCGAAAAGGGCGACCGCAAGGACGTCATCATCGGCTCCTACGAAGACGTAATCAAGCCCGGCGCTGCAGACATCGTACTGCTCTGCACCGACTCCTTCACCAAGAACGCTTACGACAAGCTCGTTTATATTATGGAACAGGGCATCAACGTCATCACTTCCGCTGAGGAAATGTCCTATCCGAAGGCTCAGAACCCCGAACTGGCTGCCAAGCTGGACGAATGCGCCAAGAAGAACGGCGTAACCTGCCTGGGCACCGGCGTCAACCCCGGCCATATCATGGACCTGCTGGTTCTCGTTATGACCGGCGTTCTGACCGACGTAGAAGAGATCACCTCCAGAAGAGTTAACTCCCTGTCCCCGTTCGGCCCCGTCGTTATGGAAGCACAGGGCATCGGCATCTCTGTTGAAGAGTTCCAGAAGAGAAAGGCCAACCACACCATGTCCGGTCACGTTGGTTTCGCGGAATCCGTCGGCATGATGGCTGAAGGTATGGGTCTGGAAGTTGCTGAGTTCGCCCAGGACATGAACCCCATCACCACCGACGTTGACAGAAAGAGCCCCTATGGCTTCGCAGCCGCCGGTTCCTGCGCAGGCGTTGCCATGACCGCAGAAGCCAAGCTGTCCAACGGTATCCCCGTACACATGGATCACCCGCAGCAGATCGAACCCGAACAGGTCGGCGTTCAGACTGGCGACTACGTTATCATC
>JAGAHX010000078.1 GCA_017626845.1 Bacillota bacterium | reverse complement strand
CCTGTGCTCAGTTGTAGTAGAATGTAGGTGGTCCATAGGGATTTCCTCCTTGTGAATGTGGTTTGGTCACTTACATTCTACCAAAGAGGTTCCTTATGGACTTTTCATCTTACATGTTCAACTTGATTCTACAATCGGCCTAAAACAATAAATCCAATTCACCTTGCCAAGTTCACATCGATCGCCGACGTTAAGGAACTCCAACCTTACACATCATTCCTCAACACAAACTCCTTAAATCGCGGCAGAGTAAATGCAACGTAGCCGTAGGCTGGCGCACAGAGAATGCCACGGCGCATCAAGCGCTTTCTATAGACATTGAACATACTGGAAGACAGATTTGCATAGTCCCGGATCGCTTCCGCTTTTCCGCCTTCGGATCTGCTGATTGCGGTCACGATCTCCCTGTCTTTTACGGATAGTTCGCTCCAGATTTTTTCATAGACATACTCTTCCAGGTAAGCATCAAATTCCGGAAGTGCTTCTTGCCAGGAGTACTGTCTTGCCCAGCACAGATAACCGAGCACCTGGAAGGCAAAGGGATAACCTTCCGTTACTTTTGCCATTTTTAAGGATTCTTCATCTGTTAGATGAAAGATATCCTTATATTTGTTTGCGATCAAGCCGATATTGAGAGGTTTCAGCTCCAGTTTCGGCGCACGGTACAAGAAAGTAAGCGTTTTGTTGTCCTGGAGATCTGCAATGTTCTCATACAGACCAGTCATCAGGAGGAATACGTTCAGATCTTCGCGCATGAAGATTTGGATCTGGCTGGCAAAAACACGAAAAGTCTGTGTTGAAGATGCTTCATCTACCGTGAACAGAACTCTTTTCCCGGCTTTTGTGAGCTTTTCTAACATCCGGCGCATGGCGACGACAACATCTGTGATCGGCGGTTCACCGTCGATCTCGATCCCCATACCCAGGAACGACAGATTGATCTTCGCATCGCGGAACATCTGCATCAATTCTTTTCGATTGCTTAATTCTGCAGCAGCCTGTTTCAGCAAATCGCGTTCTGGATTCAAGTCCACCACGACCCAATCCGGCCTTTTCCGAAGCATGCCGGCAATCGTAGTCATTGCAACGGTTTTGCCCGAGCCACGCACACCGGTAATCATGCAAACCTGATACGCGGGGTTCTGGGAAGTAAAACTATCCATCACCTCTTCTGTCTGAAGTCCCCGGCTAATATAACTTAATGGCTCTTTTCCGAACGACAATGAAAAGGGATTTTGCATGTTGATTTCCTCCTTCTTCAGTAAGAGTCACCTTATTATATAACCTTATGCAACCTTATGCAACTTCCAAAATCTTATACAACCTTATATAACCTTATGCAACTTTCAGAAAGTTATGCAACTTCCTAGCGCATCGCCAGGGTCACATCCCCGGTGGCAGCCAGCATCTCGCCGACAAAAACTGACGCACTGCAGGTGAAGATCGCCTTTTCGGTCTTCGCCTCTTTTATTGCCGCCTCCACCCGAAGCGTATCTCCGGGGCGGATCTTGCTCAGGAAACGGACGTTGTTGATGCCGATAAACAGCGGCAGCTGGCCGGCAAACCGGCCGTCTGCCATCAGCAGAAGATCCGCCGCCTGCGCCATACACTCCACGGTGTAGACGCCGGGCAGCACCGGAGCTTCCGGGAAATGACCACGGAAGATCTCCCTCTCAGGATCCACGAAAAACGTGGTAACGACATGCTCTCCCGGGGTCAGCTCCTCCACTGTATCCACCAGCAGCATCGGATCGCGATGCGGCAGGATCTCCTGAATGCCTTTCTTATCGAGTTTCATCACAAATACCTTCCCGTCAAACTCTCCTTACACTGTTTGATCGCCTCCGGCGTACCGCAGGCAACGACGCGGCCGCCCGCCTCTCCGCCGCCGGGGCCCATGTCGATGATATAGTCCGCGCTGCGGATGACATCCAGGTCGTGCTCGATCACTACGACAGTGGCACCGTGGTCGATCAGATCCTGAAAGACCCCCAGCAGCGTCTGTACATCCAGGGGATGCAGGCCGATGGTGGGTTCATCGAAGACGAAGACCGTATCTTCCTGGCGCCGGCCCATTTCGGATGCCAGCTTCAGCCGCTGCGCCTCGCCGCCGGACAGGCTGGGCGTGTCTTCTCCCAGCGTAAGATAGCCGAGGCCCAGATCCGACAGGATCTGCAGTTTCGGCCGCACGGCGTTCAGGTCGGAGCAGGCCTCCAATGCGTGGTTCACGTCCATGGCCATCAGCTCCGGCAGCGAGTATTCGCCCCCGTTCTTTCCCTTTCTTCGAATCGAGCCGCACTCCTTGCCGTAGCGGCTGCCCCGGCAGTCCGGGCAGGGAATGTCCACATCCGGCAGGAACTGCACGTCCAGACTGATGCTCCCCGTTCCGTCGCATGTCGGGCAGCGCAGGGTGCCCGTGTTGTACGAAAAATCGCCTGCTTTGCGTCCCAGCCGCTTCGCGTCCGGCGTTCTCGCGTAAGCCTTGCGCAGCTCGTCGTGCACGCCGGCGTAGGTCGCCACCGTGGAGCGGATATTGATGCCGATGGGCGTCGCGTCGATGAGTTTCCCGTGGGCGATGCCCTCTGCCTCGATCGTTTTTACGTGTTCCGGCAATTTTGACCCCTCCAGCACCGCCTTCAGCGCCGGGATGAGGCTCTCCAGCACCAGCGTCGTCTTGCCGGAACCGGACACGCCTGTGACCACCGTCAGCCGCCCTTTAGGGATGCGGACTTCCAGCGGCTTTACCGTATGGATCTGTTCCGTCGAAAGTCGGATCTCGCCAAGGTCGAACAGATGCGCGGCCTCCGCCCTTTCGCGCGCCGCAACCGCTTTCCCTGCCAGAAACGGTCCGATCTTCGAATCCGGATCGGCTGCGACATCCTCGATCGTGCCTTCCGCGATCACCCGGCCGCCTTCTGCACCGGAACCCGGCCCCAGTTCCACGATCCATTCCGACTCCTTTAGGATCTGCACGTCATGATCGACAAGGACGACGGAATTCCCATCCGCCACCAGATCGTGCATCACAGCGTTCAGACCTTCGATATTCGAAGGATGCAGGCCGATAGAGGGCTCATCCAGCACGTACAGCACGCCCGTCGTGCGGTTGCGCACCGCCCGGGCCAGCTGCATGCGCTGCCGCTCCCCCGTGGAAAGCGTGGAGGCAGCTCGGTCCAGGGTGAGATAGGAAAGTCCCAGATCCATCAGGCGCCTTGCGCTGTCCAGGAAGGATTCGCAGATGGATTCCGCCATGGGGCGCATCGCTTCCGGAAGCGATGCCGGCACGCCCTTCACCCATTCAATGGATTCTTCCAGGGTCATTTTGCAGGCGTCGGCCAGGGAGATGCCCCGCAGACGCGGTGCCCTTGCGGCATCCGAAAGCCTTGTGCCGCCGCAGTCCGGACATTCGTCCTCCCGCAGGAACTTCTCGACCCGCTTCATGCCTTTTTCATCCTTCACCTTGGCCAGGGCATTTTCCACCGTGTATTTCGCGTTGAAATACGTAAAATCCATCTCTCCCGTCGCGCCGCTGGTATGGTTCTGGTAGATCATATGATGCTTGACGGGCGGTCCGTGGAACACGATCTCCCGTTCTTTTTCCGTCAGATCCCGGAACGGCACGTCCGTGCGTACGCCCAGTTCCCTCGCGATATCCTTCATCAAGGACCACATCAGGGTCTGCCAGGGCAGCACGGCGCCTTCATCGATCGACAGAGATTCGTCCGGCACCAGCGTGGATTCGTCCACGATGCGCACGATGCCGGTGCCGCCGCAGGTGCGGCAGGCACCCTGGCTGTTGAAGGCCAGCTCCTCCGCTCCGGGGCCGTAAAAATGAACCCCGCAGACCGGGCACACCTGTTCCCGCTCCGCCGCCACATCCATGGAAGGTTCCAGATAGTGGCCGTTGGGACAGCGGTGGCTGGCGAGCCGGGAGAACATCAGCCGCAGGCTGTTCAGAAGTTCCGTTCCGGTGCCGAAGGTGCTGCGGATACCGGGCAGAGCCGGTCTTTGATGCAGCGCAAGGGACGCCGGCACATACAGAACTTCGTCCACGGATGCTCTTGCTGCCTGGGTCATGCGGCGCCTGGTATAGGTCGAGAGCGACTCCAGGTAACGCCTGGAGCCCTCCGCGTACAGCACGCCCAGAGCGAGCGAAGATTTGCCGGATCCCGAGACGCCGGCGATGCCGACGATCTTTCCCAGCGGGATATCCACGTCGATATTTTTCAGATTATGCACGCGGGCGCCCCGCACCAGGATCTTATCCGGGGAGGTCACCGCCTTTCTTGCGTTTCTGTTGACTTCCATTCCAACTTACTTTTCGTGTTCTTTTTTCCAGTCTTTGATCTGCTGCAGGCGCTCCTTAAAGCGTCCTTCGTTGCCCTGCTCCGTGGGACGGTAATACTCCCGTCCGACCAGAGAATCCGGCAGACACTGCAGCGTAGTCAGCCGGTCTTCGTAATCGTGGGCATACATGTAGCCCTTGCCGTAGCCCACTTCCTTCATGAGCTTCGTTGGCGCGTTGCGGATCTGCATGGGCACCGGCTCGTCGATCTGGGACAGGGCATCCCGCTTCGCTTCCATGTAGGCCACGTCCAGCGCGTTGGATTTCGGCACGATGGACAGATAGACGACGGCCTGGGTCAGATGCACGCTGCATTCCGGCATGCCGATGAAGTGGCAAGCCTGGTACGCCGCCACCGCCATCTCCAGGGCTCTGGGATCCGCAAGGCCCACGTCTTCGCTGGCAAAACGCACGACGCGCCGGGCGATGTATAGCGGATCTTCCCCGGATTCCAGCATGCGGGCCAGCCAATAGACCGCCGCGTCCGGATCGGAATTGCGCATGGATTTGTGCAGGGCGGAGATCAGATTGTAATGTTCTTCGCCGGATTTATCATACAGCAGGGATTTGCGGGACGTGCACTGTTCCAGCACCTCCCGGGTGACCCGCACAGCCTCCGGATGCTCCTCGGTGCCCGCAGGCTCGCCGTTGAGCACCGCCATCTCCAGCGTGGACAGCGCCGTTCTGGCATCGCCGCTGCAGAACCGGGCGATCATGGGCAGCACGCCCTCCTCCACCTCCACCAGCTGGCTGCCGAAGCCCCGGGGGCTGTCCAGCGCCCGCTGCAGGAGGGTCACGATATCCTCCTCCGTAAGGGCCTTCAGCACGAACACTTTGCAGCGGGACAAAAGAGCCCCGTTCACTTCAAACGACGGATTTTCCGTGGTCGCGCCGATCAGGATGATGGCGCCCTTCTCCACGAAGGGCAGAAACGCATCCTGCTGCGCCTTGTTAAAGCGATGGATCTCATCCACGAAGACGATGGTCTTCTCCCCGAAGCGCCGGCTCTCGTCCGCCTCCTTCATCACCTCTTTGATCTCCTTAATGCCGCTGGTGACGGCGGAGAAATTGATAAAGCGCGCCTTCGTATGATTGGCGATGACCCCCGCCAGCGTCGTCTTGCCCACGCCCGGAGGCCCCCAGAAGATCATGGAAGAGACCGCATCCTGTTCGATGATGCGACGGAGCACCCTTCCCGGTCCCAGCAGATGCTGCTGCCCCACGATTTCATCGATCGTCTGAGGCCGCATGCGGGCAGGGAGCGGCTGCGGCATATCGTGTTCGAATAATGTCAGTTGGTCTTTGTTCATAGAAATGTTCCTCAGGAAAGAGAACAATTGTTCTATTTTATCATACCATATCCGGGTCCGGAATTCAATCCGGCGCAAAAACAAAACTGCCCCAAGGGGCAGTTTTGCTAAAATACGATCTTGTTGTTTTACATATAGCCTGCCGTAAAGTAGACGAAGTAAACGTCGCCTTCCTGCGTTTCGTCTGCGAAATCGTCGATCGTGGAGATGGAGAAATCCTTTTCTCCCTCGGGAACTTCATAGACAAGTTCGCCGTTTCTCTTTTCCCCGATCGCCAGTTCGTATTCGTAGGGCAGCTGCTTTTCGCTTACCGTGCCCCGGTCGTCGCCGGTTTCGGGATCCGATGTGATGGGCCAGGAGAACGCGTCATCCGCTTCGTCGTTCCACTGCGCCTGAAAGTCCAGATCGCTCATGGGGATGGAGCTGTTTGTCGTATTCTCCACGTCGATATCCACCACCAGCAGCACCTTGCCGTCCTGGGGCGTATAACCGTGATAGTCTTCGCACAGATAAGCCTGGTTCACGGTGAAGTTGAAGAAATAGGTTTCGATCTCCTGACCGATGCGGCCGTCAAACACGCCGCCCTCTTCGGTTCCGTCCTGCTCCGCCGGCGTCTCATCCGGCTGAGCGGGTTCGCTGCCGCCATCCTTGGTGCAGGCGGTCAGCAGGCCGAAGACAAGCAGAAAACTCAACAGAAGCGCTAAGATCTTTTTCATGGGGTCCTCCGAACTTACAGATCCTTTTTCCACAGTCCGTGGAGATTGCAGTAGGCATATACGGCGATCGGCTTCGCACCGCACAGGGCAAAGACTGCCTTGGGTTCTTCGCCGGGCTTTAATGCCGCTCTCTGGCCGCCCTTGTCGGTCTCCAGATAGATCCATTCGATGTAATGTTCTTCGGCCATGGGATGGGTCACAGAACCCACCTGGACCTTTACGACGCCGCCTTCGCAGACCACATCGGGGATATGCTTTTCAAAAGCCGCTTCCGTCGTATTGGCTTCCAGATGTTCCATGGGCTTACCGCAGCAGATGACGGGAATGCCGGTGTCGTGGATCTTGCCGACGATCTGTCCGCAGACAGAACACTTGTAAAACTTGCTCATACTCTTCTCCTTTTCCGGGACAGAGCGCCGTCCCAACCTTTAATAATTTTCGCAGTTGACTTCAAAGTAAGCCTGCGGATGCGCGCAGACGGGGCAGATTTCCGGAGCCTTCTCGCCTACCATGATGTGTCCGCAGTTTCTGCACTCCCAGACCTTTACGCTGCTCTTTTCGAAGACCTGCTTCGTCTCCACGTTCTTCAGCAGCGCCCGGTAGCGTTCTTCATGATGCTTTTCGATGGCAGCCACGCCGCGGAATTTCTTCGCCAGTTCCGCGAACCCTTCTTCTTCTGCGGTCTTCGCGAACTCCTCGTACATGTCGGTCCATTCGTAATTTTCGCCGTCGGCAGCCGCTTCCAGGTTTTCTGCCGTGGTGCCGATGCCGTTCAGTTCCTTGAACCAGAGTTTGGCATGTTCCTTCTCGTTCTCCGCGGTCTTCAGGAACAGCGCAGAGATCTGCTCAAAACCCTCTTTTTTTGCTTTCGACGCAAAATACGTATACTTATTTCTGGCCTGCGATTCGCCGGCAAAAGCAGCCAGCAGGTTCTGTTCCGTCTTTGTGCCGGAATAGGGATTCTTCTTTTCGCTCATAAAAATACCTCCTTCGATTACGATTCATTCACCAGTTTGCCTGTCATGTGCTCCGGAGTGAGCGCGAACAGCAGCGTACCGGGCGCGGATTTCATCTCCTTGGCGATGTAAGCTTCGTCGTCCGTGAATTTGTGGGACAGCTTCGTCATGACGTCGATGATCGTCTCTCTGTCCTCGATAAACTCCACCTTGCCGAACACGATGACGCTCTTGATGTTAAGAGCCCAGTCTCCCTCTTTTTTGAAGCCTTCGTCGTAGCACACGAAGCAGATCTTGTCGTGCTTCTTCATGGCGTCCACTTTGTGGCCCTTCTTGTTGCTGTGGAAATAGATCTTGCCGTCCTCTTCGTTATAGAAGTGGTTCGTCGGTGTGCCGTAGGGATAGTCGTCATCGCCTAAAACGCACAGGATGCCGCGCTTTTGTTCTTTCAATACTTGGATGCACTCTTCTTCCGAGATCTGCTGTTTTGCTCTCGGCGTTGCCATAGGTCTAAACATGTTAAAATACCTCCGTCCCGTCCATTATACTAAAAAGGAAGGGGGATTTGTTTTACAACGCGAAAAAAGAAGGATAAAATATATTTGTATGAACCATAGAAATAAGGAGGTAACTTACCCATGAGAAAGAATTTCGGATCCCAGCCCTGGACTTACCCCCAGGTCGTCTTTATTATCGGATCCTATGACGAAAACGGGAAAGCCGACGCCATGAACGCAGCCTGGTGCGGCATGGGCAACGACGACGAGATCGTGATGTGCATCTCCGCGAATCACAAGACTACGAAGAACATCCTCGCAAACAAGGACTTTACGGTCAGCTTTGCCACGAAGGACCAGCTCGTGCCCAGCGATTTTGTGGGCGTGGTCTCCGGCAACGATGACCCGGACAAGATCGCCAAGACCGGCTGGACCGTCGTCAAGGCGGAGAACGTCAACGCGCCGTACTTCGAAGAACTGCCCATGACCCTGGAATGCAGACTGAGAGAATACGACGAGAAGAACTGCTACATGTACGGCAAGATCGTCAACGTATCCGTCGACGAAAGCGTTCTGACGGACGGCAAGCCCGATCCCGCCAAGCTGCAGCCCATCGCCTTCGATCAGGTGAACAACAAGTACCTGGTGGTGAAGGACGTGGTCGGCAACGCCTTCGCGGACGGTTTCGCCCTGCAGAAGTAAAGAACACGAATAACACAAGGGGACAGGTACATTGTGCACTTGCACAATGTACCTGTCCCCTTGTGTTTGTTATCTCATGCTTTTTCTTACCCGTTTCCAGTCCGGGTACACCCGCTCCACATGGTCCCAGAAGGCTTTGCTGTGGTTCGGTTCCCAGAGGTGGCACAGCTCGTGGACCACGACGTAATCCAGGCATTCCCGGGGCATGTCCAGCAGCTTTAAATTAAAATTCAGATGCCCGCTGCGGGAGTTGCAGGACCCCCAGCGGGTCTTCATGTCCCGGACAGAAAAACCGCTGCAGCGCTTTCCGACCAGGGGCTGCCAGCGTTCCAGGGCTGCGGCGCATTCTGCACGGAAAGCCCTGCGGTCCGCATCGCGAAAGGTGCGCTGCGGCTTTGCCGCCTTCTCCTTCGTCCGGTCCATGGCCCGCCGGATCCACGCCTGCCGCCGCATCACGAAATCCAGAATGGCCGCATCGCTCACATGCCGAGGAGCGGAGACCAGCAGGCAGCCGCTGGCGGGGTCAACGCGCAGATACAGATTTTTGATCGCTTTCCGCTGCACCCGGACCGTATAGGGGCCCGCCTGCAGCGTTTTTTCAGCCGGCCGCATCCGCAGCCTCCTGATGCTTTATGTCCCAGAGTTGGTACAGGGTGACGGAGACCAGCACGATAATGCCGCCCAGCGCGAACAGCGGCGTAATGGGTTCGTTGTAGAACAGTGCCACCCAGATTGGGTTGAGCACCGGTTCCACGCCGGTGAGCAGGCAGGCCGTGACAGGCGGCGTGGTCCGCAGACCAATGGACAGGAAGATGTATCCCAGTCCCAGCTGGAACAGTCCCAGTACGAACAGGGAGATCCAGGAGGCGGTCGTCAGAGCGGAGTAGTCCGCCCGGATGAGCCAGGGAAGTTCCACCACAAAGGTGGAAAGCTGTGCGATGATGGAGGAGCTCAGCGGGTCGGAATCCTCGAAGGAATTGCTCAGAAATACGCCGCTGTATGTGATCCCGGACAGCAGCGCCAAAAGATTTCCGGAAGTGCGGCCTGCGGCCAATCCTTCGTAGAAGCAGATGCCGATGCCGGCAAAGACGACCAGAGAGGCGATGATATCCACCAGACGGGGCTTTTTGCGGAACAGGATGAGACTCACCAGCATCGTCCAAATAGGGACGGTAAACTGGATGACGATCGCAGCGCCGGCGGTCGTCAGTTTGACGGCCATGGCGTAGATCGTCGTGGTCAGGAACATTGCTGCAGCCGTGATCAGAATATGTTTGTTGACGCGCAGTTTATGATGGATGATGCGGCTGTACGCGAGGATCGTGAGCCCGGAGACCAGGCAACGGAAACAGTTGATAGCCAGCGCGTTCCAGGGGACGACCTTCATGCACAGGCCGCCGATGGAAAACATAATGCCGCATAAAACGACGTAAAACGGGCCGTGATTAACGGCCTTTTTGTTGTTCATAACCGGAAGTCCTCCGATCTGTATTGTCTCATCTTGTTTGCTTCTTCCGCAAGTTTTGCGAATCTGTGGTTGAGTCCGGATTTTTTGAGGGGTGGATCGAACAGCTCCGCCAGGTCCGCCAGGGACAGCTCGGGATGTTCTTTGCGCATCATCGCGGTTTCCTGGAGCGCGGCGGACAGGGCGCCCAGGCCTTTCGTCTCTTCGATGACCCGGATATCGGCCAATTGCTTTTGAGCCGCGGTCACCTGCTTATCCACGTTGGCGCTCTCGCAGTTGGCGATGCGGTTTGCCTTGTTCAGGTTCTCCTTGGTCATCCGTACATCCTGATACTGAAAGTACATGGCGGTCGCGCCGATGATGTTCAGGAAATCGCCGATCTGCTCGCTGTCTTTGAGGTAGACCACGTGCTTGTTGCGGCGCTTTACCGTCTTTGCCTTCAGTCCGAAACTGTTGACGACTCTGCGCATGTCCTGCGCCATATAGTCCGAGCCGCACACCAATTCCAGATGATAGCCCTTTACCGGATCCGACACGGATCCGCAGGCGAGAAATGCACCCCGCAGCGCCGCTTTTTTGCAGCATCTCTTGCGCACGATGGCGGAATCGAATCCGTCCGTGATGTAGTTGCTGCCCTCTTTTACACCGAGGATGCCGACTTCCCGCAGGATCTGCTCGGAATTCATCTCCGGCGTAACGGTGAGTTCATAGATGCGTCCTTTTGCCAGCGGTGTTGGCTCTCC
Organism: Bacillota bacterium; assembly: GCA_017626845.1. GTDB lineage: Bacteria > Bacillota > Clostridia > Peptostreptococcales > Anaerovoracaceae > RUG11894. The sequence continues at coordinate 54,730 of JAGAHX010000078.1, read as the reverse complement.
TAGAGAGAGCGCCGTCTTCGCGCCGAAATATTCCTTTACGAGACGGATGAACAGCCGGGCCGCCGAAGCGTTGTCCGTGGTCACCTTAATACCCATGCGCCCGCCGGACAGCGTAATACTTCCCGCAAAACGCAAAAAACCGGCGATCTCCGCCAGCTGGCAGCACTTCTTCTCCGGCACGCTTTTCGTTAATTCATTTTTCACATCGGATGCAAAGGACATACAAGGATTATAGCATAAAAAGTAAACCCGAGGAAAAGCCTCGGGTAAATTTCAGATCAGCGTATTTTCTCCTTGATCGAACAAGGCGTCGTTTACTTCCTGCAGTTTCTGCCGATGGGTGATCCCATACAAGATGATGGCGTCCCGTTTATCCCTTGCATAAAGCTCCGCGAATCCGCTCTGACGGAGCAGACGCTGCGTATCTTCGAAGGTCGATCCCATACCGATCGCCAAACAGAGAAGCCTGTCCCGGGACGGATTCCGTTTTCCGGCGAACAGTTGGTGCAGATAAACCGAACTCACACCGCTGCGGCGGGCCAGTTCGGCCTTCGTCAGATCGGTCTTCTGATATAACTCATTCAACAGTTCCTGAACGCTTTCCGAAGAAAAGTAAGCCTGGTTTTCCGACAGATACTCGTTAAGATCAGGAGCCTCTGTCAATTCCTTTCTGATGTCGTCTGTCTTTTTGCATTTATGAACCAAATCCATGCTTTTCTCCGTTTTCGCGCAATGTTACAATGGGTTTATAAGAATTTTACCTTCTTTTCGGGACAAAAACAATATGCCGGCAGCATACTGTTCTCAAGGGAGAAGACCATTTACGACTTTCTGAAAGAGCACATACAGAACGATTTTCTGCAAATAAAGGAGCTTCGCCGGACAGACCGGGGAAGCGTTCTTTTGGTGCGCCACAAAGAGACGAAGACCCCTTACGTCTTCCGGGAATTCGAAGGCAGCGCAGCCGTCTACCACAAACTGCTGTTTGTTGCATGCCCGAACCTTCCCCGCATCTACGAAGCGGCGGAAAAGGACGAACGGGCTGCCGTGCTGGAAGAGTATATCGAAGGCGATAACATGCAGGAGATGCTGAAGGGTGCCCTTTTTTCTGAGAAAGAAACGCGGCAAATCGTCCGGGACCTCTGCAGCGCGCTTTGGGTGCTGCACAAGCAAGGCGCCGTACACCGGGATATCAAACCGGAGAACGTCATTCTGCGCGGAGAGCAGGCTGTCCTGATCGATTTCGATGCCTCCCGGGTGTTTAAACGCGATCAGACTTCCGATACCGTGGTGCTGGGTACCACCGGATTCGCCGCCCCCGAGCAATACGGTATGGGGCAGTCCGACAACCGCTCCGATATCTATTCCCTTGGGGTGCTGATGAACGTAATGCTTACGGGTCAGCATCCATCCTGGCAGCTGGCATCCGGCAAATTTGGACGGATCATCCGGAAATGCACCATGATGAATCCAGCCGGCCGCTACAAAACCGTTTTAGACCTGATGGAGGTGCTGTGACCCATGAAAAACTGCATCCATTGCGGAAAACCGATCCCCGACGACGCATCGTTTTGCCCCTATTGCGAGACCGTACAGGGCGAAGTGAAACAAGAGGCTGCGCCCAAAAGGATACGGAAAAGCACGGTCGTTCTTGTCTGCATCCTGCTCGCTGCCGCGATTCTGCTGATCCGCCATGCAGCGGCGCCAAAGGTGATCGACGCCAAAGGCCCGGAGCTGACCTACGGCGATTACCGGCTCGTACTGACCTTTACGAGGCCGGACACGGAAGAGATGATCCCCGAACCGCAGGAAAACGGCGGCGCCAGCCTGACTGTCGTGGACGACGGGGCAAATCCGTCCATGTTGTTCATAGCAGGAAAAGAGAGCGAAACCAATCTGCGGGAGGAATTCGAAGAGCAGATCGAGTCCATAGAGCTGTCAGCAGTCCCCCGCGATGGCGCAGAACCGATGAGATGGTCGGAGCCGGAATACAGTCCCCGCGTTCCGGGCGCTATGCGCATGGCGGATCTACGCTTCACGAGTGCATGCGGCGCCAACGATATATACTGGACGCTGCACATGAAGAACGGCGACGTCTTAAAACTGCAGCATATCTTCACCTGTGTCGAGACGCCCTCCGTCGTCTACCGCCCGGAAGACGTTCCGATGGATACGATCGAAGATCTGCAGGCACTGATCGACCGGATCGATAAGGAAATACCGCCCACTGTTCCTGTTTACATTTTCCTGCCCGGGGTCACCTACGAAGGAGGGCTGACCCTGGCAAACCGCACCTGCGCCTTGTTCGGCAGAGGAAATTTCGACGATCGGCCGATCTTTAAGGGGACGATTACCATAAGTTCATCCGCCCCGGAAAAGCAAAGGATGCAGGCGATCCGCTTTGAGGGAGAAGATGCCGGCATCGCGGCCTATGCGAGCGCCATGGCATCCGAATGCACGTTTACAAATGTGAGGACGGGCATTGCCGTCTATGACGGCGCAGCGTTCGATCCGCACGGCTGCGTATTTGAAGGCTGCGGAACCGGCATCCTCTACGATGTGAACGAGTCTCCGTACCATGTTGCTTTGGAACTGGACCACTGCGAATTCCGCAGCAGCCATACAGGCCTTTACGTAAAGGCGTTCGCCAACGGCGAAGCTGTTATTTGCCACGACTGCACGTTCTCCGGCAACGAGAACGATATCCAAAACGACACGGATGTGCCGGTGGATACCAGCGGGGCGGTGTTTGAGTAAAATACAACACATGAAAACGTCCGGCGTTTCCGCCGGGCGTTATTTGTTTGGTATGCTTTTTATTCTACGATCGCGTTATACAGGAACGTTACGATCTGACCTCTGGTGCAGGGGTCATCCGCGCCGAAAACCGTTGCGGATTTACCCGCCGTAATGCCGTTCGCATACGCCCAGGCAACCGCTTTTGCATAATAGGTATCTTCCGGGACATCGACGAAGGGAAGTTCTGTGTCGACCTCCGGTTTGCCCAGGGAAACCCAGAGCATCGTGATAAACTGGCCTCTGGTGACGGTCCGATCCGGGCTGAATTGCGTTTCGGAGGTCCCTGCCGTAATGCCGTTTTCCACTGCCCAGGCAACGGCATCTGCATAGTATGCACTCCCTGTGATATCCGCAAAACCAGAAGTCTTTTCGGGTGCACTCTTCCCACGTGCTGTCCACAGGAATGTTACGACCTGGCCTCTGGTACAATCCTTCGACGGGCCGAATCTGCCTGCAGATACGCCGGCAGTAATGCCGTTCTCTGCTGCATAACCGACTGCCTCCGCAAAATAGTCGGTAGGTTCTACGTCTTCGAACTGATTTGCCGCATCTGCCGCAGCCTTCGGAACTTCCACTTCGGTCGTCTCTCCGGTAACAGGATCTGTTACCTCGACCTTTACCGTCTCCTTGGTATCTTCCGCAGGATCTTCCGGGGTTACAGCAGGTTCTGACGGTCTCGGCGTGCTGCCGCCGCTGTGACCGCCGCCACCGCCTGCGTTTCCGCCGTTCTCTCCGCCGGGGATCGCTTCGGTCTCGGTCTCACCGCATACGGTGCAGGTGCGCGTCTGTTCCGTTCCGGCATCATTTTTGACCCATTCACCCCAGGAATGTTCGGTCAATTTGGCTATCGTCTTTGTTTCTCTGGAGATCTCCTCTTTGCATTCGCTACAGTAAACGACTTCATCGTAGGAACCCTCGGCCTTGCAGGTTGCTGCGACTTCGTTTTCCTTTACCGCTTCGGCCGGAGTATGGGCAAGTTTTTCGATGGTTTTCTTTGTCCGGGAAATCTCTTCCTTGCACTCACTGCAGTAAACGACTTCATCGTAGGAGCCTTCTGCCTTGCAAGTTGCCGCTACTTCGTTTTCCTTTACGGCCTCGGCCGGAGTATGAGCAGACTTTTCGATGGTCTTCTTTGTCCGGGAGATCTCTTCCTTGCACTCGCTGCAGTAAACGACTTCATCGTAGGAGCCTTCTGCCTTGCAAGTTGCCGCTACTTCGTTTTCCTTTACGGCTTCGGCCGGTTTATGTTCCACTACGATTGGGATCTTGTACTCAGGATTATCCTTATAAATCAGTTCTCCATTTCCAGCTGTTATAAAATGAAAATTAACCCCAGGTCCTTCGGTCTCCCAATCAAAGAATGTTGCAGCCGTGGATAGGTCCTCCTTTAAAATATCATGCGACCCATGCTCATCTCGGAAAACAAATTTAAAGCGGTTACCATCGCCGCATAGTCCTTTAATCGTATCGTTTGACCAGTTCTCGCTATCTGCCTGACGCCAGAACAGACCGGGATCTCCTGTATTACCCCCTGTACGATGAATAGTAATACTTATATGTCCGCCCTCGGAATCATCCGCCTTATTAAAGGTCAAAAACAAATTCTCTTCCGTCGGGTCCTCTAATGTAACTGTTACAAAAAGCGTCGGAAAAGCGTCAGGATCTGTTTCCGGATCCGGAGAGAAAACTGGATTCATATTGCTTCGTTCCTTGTATTCCTCAATATTACGGACCATCGTCCCTTTATTCGCATTGCCAGCGAAACAAATGGTCTTGTTATCCTCGCTCCAGTTCCAGTTATCCAGAATCTCGCCCGGCTTACCCGTTACTTTATCATATGTGTAGAATTCATAGTCCGGTTCTGCTATACCGACAAGTGTGATCTTATAGCTATTATAGATAACGGCTCCAGTGCCTTCTTTGTTAAAATTAATGTCAACAAGAGACCAATTATCCATGTTTTCAATACTGGGATCCTCAAGTCCACTTGGCAACGGCTGAGCATTACAAATATCGCCTTGAAAATCTAAATCTGAACATTTCAGATGATGTTTCTCTCCACTATCGTCAACATAAAAGAATTCAAGCACATTACTGCTGCCGCCGGTGCTGCCTTCTATGAGATCTTTTGAATAATCATCGTCTGTTGGCAGAAAGATGACATGACCTTCGTCATCTTGGGACAGCCTGGTTTTTCGCCAATATAGACCAGGTTCCATAGATCCTGAACCTTCCGCAAAGACTCCTACTGGCATCATGCTGAAGACAAGAATCATACAAATAATCGCTGCAAATAAGCGTTTTTTCATAGTTTCCTCCATAACTACTATTAAAAAAGTTTGCGCTTATATTTTAGGAAAAGAAAACCCGCAAAACGATAGCCTGCCAGCATAGTGTTTTGCCTGTTGACAAATGTTCATCATCGACATACCATATATTTACATTAAATATTTACCATTATTGTCTGCATTGCACAATTGACAATTGTAATACTTAAAGTTATACTTATGACAAAGATACCCTTTCCACCCCCTATAAGTGTTGAGTGGGACGAATCTAAAAATCAGGCGAATATCCAAAAGCACAGAATCAGTTTTGCTACTGCTGCACTGGTATTTGCAGACAACGATCGAATTGAGTATTATGATGCGGTTCACAGTATAGACGAGGACCGCTATGTCGTGATCGGCATGGTCAAGAATGTTCTATTCGTGGTGTACACGATGCGTGGGGATACGGTGCGAATCATCTCCGCCCGACTTGCCACCAAAACAGAAAGGAAAATATATTATGGCCTCTACTGAAAAGATAACGATATATCCCGGACAGAAACCAACACCGGAACAGTTAAAAGAAATAAAGGAAGCAGAAAAGCATCCGGTCGCACCAGACACGGAGGCACCAGAGCTGGAGCCTTGGCAATATGCGGAAATGGCGGAGATCGCCAGGAAGCGGCGCGCGGAAAAGGTGAAGCCGGTCATTGCCCTCCGGATCTCACCGGATACACTGGAAAAGGCGAAAGCAACAGGCAAAGGCTATACAGGGTTTCTGAGCAGGCTCTTGGACCAAGCGATCAATGACCCTGAAATGGTCGCAAAATGCTTATAATGCACAAAAACCCCGGAGCATTGCTCCGGGGTCATCGTTTTTATTCGGGAAATTACGCTTCCAGCGGCTTGAGGCCCAGGATCTGTCTGGCTTCTGCCGGGGTAGCGACTTCGCGGTTCATCAGCTTAGCCATCTGGACAACTCTTTCGACCATTTCGCCGTTGGACTTGGCCAGGACGCCCTTGGACATGTAAACGTTGTCCTCGAAGCCGACTCTTACGTGGCCGCCCATAGCGATGGTAGCAGCGGCGATGTCCCAAGCGGTCTTGCCGATACCGGTAGCGGTCCAGGTGCAGCCTGCGGGGATGGAGGTGGCCATGTAGACCAGGTCTCTTACGGTAGCGGTCATCTGAACGCCCAGAACGAAGTCGAAGTGGATCGGGTAATCGATGTGACCCTTCTTAGCAGCCTTCAGAGCCAGGTCGATCATGCCCTTGTCGAAAACTTCGCATTCGGGCTTGATGCCTCTTTCCTTCATGATGTCGCCGAAGTTGTTGATGGTGTTATCGGTATTGATGAAGATCTCGTCTCCGCCGAAGTTGCAGGTACCGCAGTCCAGGGTAGCCATTTCCGGAGTCGGGGTGATCTCGGTGGACTGAAGTCTTTCCAGGTCGGTCATGCCGACAGCGCCGCCGGTGGAGGGCTGGATGATGACATCCGGGCAAACCTTACGGATGGCGTCTACGCATTCCTGGAATCTGCCCTTGTCCTGGGTGGGCGTACCATCGTCCCATCTGACGTGCAGGTGGATGAGGGCTGCGCCGGCATCGTAAGCGGATTTCGCTTCGCGGGCGATCTCCTCTACGGTGTAGGGAACGGCCGGGTTGTTTTCCTTGGTAACTTCTGCTCCGCAAATGCAGCAGGAGATGATCAATTTGTCCATAGCTTTTTCTCCTTTTTATATCATAGATAAACTTTAGAACAGTTTTCGGGGCATTTTTGATTTGCCCGCACAAATTAGTATATCACAGATCCCGGTGGATGACCACCACATGTTTGCCGAGTTCACGGAAGTGATCCGCGATCTCGTTGGCACAGGCGACGCTTCTGTGCTGGCCGCCGGTGCAGCCGATGGCAATCACCAGGCTGTATTTGCCTTCCTTGATGTAGCCCGGGATGGTATCCACGGTGAGTCCGACGATGCGGCCCACGAAGTTCTTCGCTAAAGGCGACTTCATGACGTAGTCCCGCACTTTGCGGTTGTTACCCGTCAGTTTCTTTAAGCTGTTGAGATAGAACGGATTCGGCAGGAATCTGGCATCCAGCACCCAGTCCGCTTCCTGCGGCACGCCGTGCTTAAAGCCGAAACTCTCCACAGTGATGGTGAAATTCTCTTCCCTCTCTCCCGGGTTCAGCCTCTGTTTGATCTCCGCATTCAGATCCGCGGTCTTAAAGTTCGACGTGTCGATGATGAATGACGCCTGTTTGCGGATCTCCGCCAATTTCTCCCGTTCGCTCTGAATACCCTTCTGGATGCTGGTCTTATCCATGGGATGGCTGCGGCGGGTCTCCTTGTAGCGGCGCAGCAGCACCCGGTCCGAAGCCTCGAGGAAGAGGATGCGGTAGTCCGTACCCGACTTCTTCAGATTATCCAGCGCTTCCTTCAGGTCTTCAAAGAAACTGCCCTGCCGGATATCCACGACGAAAGCGGCTTTGTCGATGCCGGAGGTGCCGGATTCCACAAGGCTGATGAACTCCCGGATGAGACGGGGCGGCATGTTATCGATACAGTAATAACCCAGGTCCTCCATGCAGTTTACCGCCTGGGATTTGCCGGCGCCGGAAAGCCCGGTGATGATAATGACTTCCATGATTACTCCTGTCTGAGGTTAACGATACGGGAAAGGTCCAGTCCGGCTTCGATGGCGCGGCCGAGCGCCTCGTCGTAATGTCCCACGTCGCCTGGAATGTGGGCGTCGCTGCCGATGATAAATGTCACGTCGTATTTCGCCGCTTGCCGAATGCCTTCGACCGTAAGGCAGCCGTGGCGGTTGTTGATCTCCATCCAGGTGCCGTACTCTTCGCAGACCCGCGCGATGGCGGAAATGTCGAAATCCGCTTTGGCGCCGGGATGGCTGAGTATCTTGATCGGATTGTGCTTGACCGCCTCCACCACCAGCCTGGTGTTATAGTCCCGCTGGCGAGCGGCAGACCGTCCCGTATGGCTGTAGACGAAGCCCGCGGCGTGCATCAGTCCTGCCCTCACCGGTGCTTTGCCGATGGTGCCGAAATGATAGCCTGCGATGACGAAATCCAGCTGCGCCAGCTCTGCCGGGGTCATGTCCAGTTCCCCGTCCGGATTTATGATATTGGCCTCCACTCCAAGCTGCACCCGGGGTCCGCCTTCCTGCTGCGCACGGGCATTCACCGCCTCGATTTTTGCGCGCATCTCCGGCAGGTGCTTCCGGCTGATGCCGAAGCCGATGTGACCCGGCCCATGATCCGCAATGCCCAGGACTTCCATGCCTGCATCCTTTGCCGCCTTCCAGTTGTCTTCGATGTCGCCCATACCGTGACTGTAAAGCGTATGGGTGTGAAGATCCCAAAGCAGGCGGCTCGGTCCCGTGTAATTCAGGCCGTTATATCCGCAGCCCGTCAGGCCCTTCGATCTACGGTTCGCCAACGATACGCACCTCCGGTTCCAGCATCACGCCGAACTTGTCCATGACGGTCTCCTGCACGACGCGCATCAGATCCAGTACGTCGGAAGCCGTGGCCCCGCCGTTGTTCACGAGAAAGCCCGCATGCATGGGGCTCACCTGGGCTCCGCCGATCTGCAGGCCCTTCAGCCCCGCGTCTTCGATCAGTTTGCCGGCAAAATGCCCTTCCGGCCGCTTAAAGAAGCTGCCGGCGCTGGGCAGGTTCACAGGCTGCTTGCTGTTCCGGCGCAGGGTGTAATCCTTCATCCGGGCATCGATGTCCATCTTGGAATCGGGCTTCAGGAAGAGCTTGACCCCGAGGATCACCTCGCCGTTTTCCATATAGATGCTGCGCCGGTAACCGAAGCCGCAGTCCTCCGCCTTGCGGTCCTTCATCATCCCGATCCGGTTGATGGAGGAGACGGACAGCAAAACGTCTTTCAGTTCGTGGTCGTAAGCGCCCGCATTCATGTACACGGCGCCGCCCAAAGATCCGGGGATGCCGCAGGCAAATTCCAGGCCGGACAGACCTTCGGCCGCCGCCATGCGGGAGAGTTTTGCCAGGCTCACGCCGGGCTCCGCAAATACGGTCTGCCCCTCGATGCGCACCCGGTCCATGCCTTCTCCGACGCGGATGACCATCCCATGGTAGCCGCCGTCCCGGAAGAGCACGTTGCTGCCGTTGCCCAGCACGAGATAGGGGATCTTACGCGTGCGGACCAGATCCAGCACGTTCATCAGTTCGCCCACACCTGCCGGCGTGACAAAAAGATCCGCCGCGCCTCCGCAGCGGAAACTGGTATGAAGATCCATGGGTTCGTATTCCATTACCCGGTCTTCGTCGGTATATAAAAGAAGCTGTTCTTTGATTTCCTGTATGTTCATTCCTGAGTCTCCAATGCCTCCCGGTACACCTGGAGCACAGTCTCCAGCCGGTTTACCAGGCTGCGGTAATGCATATTGCAGAAGGGGGCTTCGTCGCCGTCGTTGATGCACGAACTCATGAGGCGGCGGTATTCGTCCTCGCTCACGGGATAGGACGGAAGCGGGATGCCGGCTTGCAGGAGCGCATAGGCGGAGGCCAACAGCGCCATGGTGATGGTGTCCGGACCGTAGGCATAGATGTTGATGATGCCCATCTGCAGTTCCGCGGCCTTCAGGGCGCCGTCGGTGACGCCGTCCATCGCCCGGAAGAGATGATCCATCCGTTCCGAGATCTCACTGTAGTGGCAGGGAATAAAACCGATATCGTAGACTACTGCGTTATCCCTTCTGTGGACCGGTCCCTCCGGTTCCAGAAGGTCTTCGTACCAGCCGTCCAGCATCTTCGTGTTGAGGGTCGCCTGCATTTCCACGGAGCTGATCATGTCCTTGTAGACGTCCCGCAGACGGAAGCAGAAGCCGTAGAGGTCGATGTTGACGTCTTCCATGATGAGGCCGGACAGAATATCCACCAGGGTCTTCTTTTCCACCCGCACGCCCCGCTGGCAGAGCACGGTGTACAGAAGCATCCACAGGTTGGAATCCTCCAGCCACTTGCGGGCCTCCGGAAGGACCGGGCCCAATTCCCGGTAAGCCTTGAGTTTTTCGTTCAGAAGTTCCTTCATATTTCTATGATAACACACTTTTGGTTGACGAAAAACAGAAAAAGAACCGGAGCGTTGTGCTCCGGCCCTTTGTTTGTATGGGTTCTGCCGAAATTACTTTCTGGCGTTGTACTGCTCGATACCCTTGCCCAGGAGCTGGATGGCTCTTCTCAGGTCGTCGCAGTTGAGGATGTACGCGATACGCATCTCGTTGATGCCTGCACCCGGGGTCTTATAGAAGCCGCCGGCCGGAGCATACATAACGGTCTCGTTGTTGTCGTTGAATTCGGTGAGCAGCCAGATGAGGAACTTCTCCGCATCGTCTACCGGCATCTTGACCATAACGTAGAAGGCGCCTTCGGGTTCGCTGAAGACGAGGCCGGGGATCTTGCTGAGTTCTTCCTTAACGGTATCTCTTCTCTTCTTGTATTCGACGTTGACGTCCTTCAGATACTGGGGATCTACGTCGTACAGGGAAGCGGATGCAAGCTGGTCCAGCGTGGGAACGGACAGTCTTGCCTGGCATAACTTCATGAATTCTGCCTGGAAGTCCTTGTTCTTGCAGATGACTGCGCCGACTCTTGCGCCGCAGGCGGAGAATCTCTTGGAGACGGAGTCGATGATGATCAGTCTGTCTAAGATATCCTCGAAGGATCCCATCGTGGCCAGAGGCTCGCCGTTATAGGTGAATTCTCTGTAAACTTCGTCCGCGATGATCCACAGATCGTGTTCCTTGGCGATGTCTGCAACCAGACGTCTTTCTTCCGGGGTCAGGACGACGCCGGTGGGGTTGCCGGGGTTCGTGAACATGATCGCTCTGGTCTTCGGCGTGATCGCTGCCTCGATCTTTTCTCTGGTAGCGAAACGGTAGCCTTCTTCTGCAGAGGTCTTGATGGGCACGATGTCTGCGCCGGTGTTGTAGATGAAGGTCTTGTAGTTGGGATAGAAGGGTTCCGGGATGATGATCTCATCGCCGTCATCCAGGATGCATTCCATGGTGAAGGTGATCGCTTCGGATCCGCCTGCCGTGATCACGACGTCGCCGGGCTGGATATCCATGCCCAGGTTCTTGTAGTAATCTTCAACCTTCTTGATGGTCACGGGCATACCCGGGGAAGGTGCATACTCCAGAACGGGAGCGCTGAAGTTACGGACGGTTTCGAAATAAGACTCGGGGGTCTTGATGTCGGGCTGGCCGATGTTCAGGTGATAGATCTTCATGCCCCGCTTCTGCGCTTCTACCTGGTATGGATAGAACTTACGGATGGGGGAAAGACCGCACTTCTGGATCTTGCTGGAAAATTTCATGTTTGTCCTCCTCAAAAAGCCGTGCATTTCACGGCAAATAGTCGATTTGGCTTTATTATATCACATCTGCTTAAAAATTGTTTTCAATTTAACAATTTTTAGAGGAACATTGCCTCAATTTTTGTGGTGTCGGCTTCACTCAGGGGAGGTTCTCCTGCGGCTCTGCGGTCCAGCGCCTCGCGCACCAGAAGATGTCCTTCCCGCTCCACGCGGTACAGGTACATCGAGACCGCGCCGGCGATGCTGGTGATGCCGGGCAGCAGCACGAAGCAGATCCCCAGCATCCGAAGCGATGCGGCGTTCTGCACGGCGGCGCTTCCGTCGAAACCGGTCTGTTCCAGGAGCAGCGTCATGACGCGGACGGAAAGCGATACGGAGAAACCGCAGAGAAAGCTCTGAAGTCCCACGATGTTCCCTTCCCTTCTTCTGCCGGTCCGGTATTCATCCAGGTCTGCCACGTCGTACAGATTGGTGGTATACAGCTGCCAGAATCCGTGCACGCCGATGGAATGGACCAGAACGTAGAGCAGCAGCAGAGGAACGCTGTGGACCCCGGTGAAATAGAGGGCGATCGCCGCGGCGCCGTAGAACGCGGAGGTAATCACCGTCATCCGGCGCTTCCCGTACTTCATGGCGATGGCGGTCACGACGGGGATCACGACGAATCCCAGGATGGAATTGGTGGTGTAAGCCAGGCTCGTGACCCATTCACTGTCGCCTTTTACGCAGTACTGGATAAAGAAGACCATGGCATTGGAATACATGGTATAGCAGAAATTCAGGATGAACTTCGTTTCGATGAGCCGGCGGTAGGGCTTGATCCGCAGCAGTTCCTTATAGTCGCGCAGCATCTCCGTCCAGCTCTGGGATTTCTGATCGACAACGCCCAGCTTTTCCCGGCCCCGCGTCTCATTCCAGCAGAACAGAAGGCCGAAGACGACGAGCGCGCTCATCCCGAGCACCAGCGTCAGCCAGGACGCTGACGGGGTCATCCCCCGCTCCTGCAGGAACTTCAGGATAGGCAGCGGCATGGCCAGGCAGATGAGCGTGGACAGATTGGTAACAAAGGATACTACAGAATTCAGCTTGATCGAATCGTCGTAGCCGTCGGAGATATCCGCACCCAGGGCAATATGGGAGACATAGTACGTAATGAAGAACGTGTAGAACAGGAGACCCATGGCCGTGTAATACACGATCTTCTGCCAGTTCGAGCCGCCGACCGTGAGGAAGGTAAGGCAAAAGATCAGCGGCAGCACAAAGGCGGACATCAGAATGATGGGCCGTCTTCTGCCGTACTTGCACTTTAATCCGTCGGTGATCCTCCCCACGAACAGGGAGAAGAACGCGTCCGCCAGAACGATCACACTGCCGATCGTACCGGCGTCTTTGGAACTCAGCCCGGCCGGGCCGGTCAGAAAGACCAGCAGGTAGGAACTGATAAACTGATAATAGAAGGCATCGCCCAGAAATCCGAGCGCGTATGCGAGATATTTACGTAAGCCGTTTTTCTTTGCCGTGTCTGACATTACCGGAACATGCCCTCAATTCTTGCCGTCTCTTCTTCCGAAAGTTTCTCCATGTCGTGATGTCTGCGGTAGAGCGCCTCCTTCAGGAGCACGAAATTATCTTTATCCACGCGGTAGGCAAACAGGAACAGGCCAGAGAGCAGCGCCGCTCCTGCTGGGACCCATACGAACAGCGTCTTGAGCATCATCATGGCGCCGGACGTCTGGACTGCCGCCGTTGCGGAAAAGCCGGAGGCGGCGAGAAGCCCCGTAAGCACTTTCAGGCTCACCGAAGTAAATCCGGTGTTGATAAAGCTCTGCAGCGCCATAATGTTGCCTTCCCGGCGCACGCCGAAGCGGTACTCGTCCAGATCGGTAATGTCGTACAGGTTCGTATTGCACAGCTGCCAGAAGCTCGCCTGTCCGTAGACGTAGATCAGCATGTAGAGGACCAGCAGAGTCCGGGACCGTACGCCCACGAGACCCATCAGAAGGCTGAGGCCGGCGCAGATGAACTGGGCATAAGCCATGTACTTGCGCTTTCCCAGCTTAAAGGTCATCTTGGCGATAAAGGGAACCAGAACCAGGCTGAAGATGTTGCTCAGCAGGTAGATGACCGCGGAGAACCGGGTATCGATCTGCAGAACGAACTGCATGTAGAAGATGAGCGTGCCGGTATAGAACGTGTAGGCCACGTTGCTGAAGACCTTGGAAAAGATGACTTTCCGGTAAGGCCGCAGCGTAAGCAGCTGCCGGCAGTCATGGAAGAATCCTGCAATGCCCTGGGATTCCGGTTCATCCCAGACGGGCTGCTCCAGTCCGCGGGTAGCGTTCCAGCAGAGGAAGCCGCCCAGCAGCACGAGGGCTGCCAGAGCCGCTGCGAACAGGAACCAGGCGTTTTCCGTCTCCATCCCCCGGGCAGTAAGTGCCGCGATGGCAGTGAGAGGCACCGCCGTTCCCAGAATGCCGCCGCCCAATGTAAACAGACGGGTGTAGCTGTTCAGCAGGATGCGGTCTTCGTAATCCGTCGCCACATCCGCACCGAGGGCCACGTAGCAGACGAAGAACGCCGCATAGGCGATCCAGAACACGAAGCCCCACAGCATGTAATACCAGAACTTGAAGATATCGCCGCCGCCAGCCGTCCGGAACATCATGGCAAAGGAGACCGGCATCAGCAGGTAAACGGCAAGCAAAAAGGGCCGCCTCCTGCCAAAGCGGCTCCGTACATTGTCGGACCACTTTCCCACCACGATGCTGAAGACCGCGTCCGACATGATGGTGACGGACGAGATCGTTCCCGCGACCGCAGGGGAAAGCCCTACGACACCGGTGAGGAATACGATCTGAAAGGATGCGATGAATTGGTAAAAACAAGGGTCCGGCAGGTACCCTGCCCCATAGCATAGCTTCGTTCTCAGATTTCTTTTTCCGGTGTTCATAGGGGATAACTAATAGTTGTATCGTTATAAGGAATGGTTTGTTTTAATCTCTTTTCAGGATGAGGACTGCGCCGGCGACGATCGCGCAGACTGCAAACAGAATGCGGGTGTCGAACCGGGGCAGGAAAATATGCACCAGCATAAATCCGCCGATCAACAGCAGGATGGCTCCCAGCAGCAGTCTGGTCTTATCACCGCTGCTCCGCGGGGCGCTCTGCGCCCGCCGGGGCTGCTGATAAGCCTGATACGCCCTCTCCTGCTTCGGGATCTCCTGTCTGGGAACTTCCCTCACAGGTTCCGCTTTCGGCTCCTGGGGCTTTGCTTCCTGAGGCTTGGCTTCCTGTTTCGGAGCGCCTGCGGCTGCGCCGCGCATCTCCTGCGTTTTGCGTTCCATTGCCCAGGCCCTGCTCACGGGATCGGCCGCTTCTGCGGGTTTCTCCTCTGCAGCAGGAGCAGCGCTGCGGGCAACTTCCCGGGGCATGGCTTCCGCTGCCGGCGCCGTGTAAGGCGTATAGGCATCCTGTGCGGAAGACGCTCGGTTGACGTAGGTCGCACCGCCCGCGTTATAGGCGCCGGGCTGCGCCGGCTGCACCGGCGTGCCGCCGTCCTCCGGCCGCTTGGGCATGATGAGGGCTGCGATCAGATAAAACAGTAATCCTGCGCCGAATGCCAGCGTAAACAGCACCAGCACCAGCCGGATGATGAGTGAATCGATGCCGAAATATTCAGCGAAGCCCCCGCATACGCCGAATATCGCCTTGTCCGTCGTGGACTTGTACAATCTTCTGGGTTCCATGTTCTAATCCTTTCTTTTTCCTTTTGATCGAAATGCGGTCTATTCTCCGGTCCCCTCCGGTAGATTGCCGTAATCGACAAAACTGATGTTAAAATCTACGTTGCCGTTTATACCGTCTACTCTGCCCGTGCTGCTGTACTGCCATACCTGGAACGTATACGGGAAGAAGGGCTTGCGGAAATACTGGGCGAACCATTTGTCGTAGTCCGCGATCCGCGTAATGTCCAGCTTCTCGATAAACCAGCGGATGTTGCAGTAGAGTATGGGCGTGTAGCCCGATTCCTTAATGGTTTCGCAGAACGCGATGGCGTGGTCCGTCCGCGCCTGCTGGGAGAGCTCCGCGGTCCTTGCCGTTGCGCTGGCGGCGTCCTCGATATCCAGGACGATGGGCCAGGTGACGTTATAAGGCCGGATGTTCTCCATGACGAACTGCGCTTCCTCCACCGCCTCCTCCACGGAGATGGCCTGGGTCACGAAATAGACCCCCACCGCGACGCCGTTCTGCAGTGCGCCCCGGATGTTCTCCTCGAACCGGTCGTCCTTCACGAGAAGGCCGCTTTCGTAGCCGCGGTAGCCCAGGCGGATAAAGGCGTATTTTACGCCGCTGTCCGCCACCTTTTCCCAGTCGATCTCCCCTTGGTACGTGGAGACGTCGATGCCTTTGATGGAGACGGTCTCTCCATCCACGACATATTCCACTTCTCTGGGGTTCTCGCTCACCTCCACCAGATTGCGCCAGTCGTAGTCGGACTGGGGCAGGCTGCGGTCGATGGATGCGTACTGGAATACGCCTCCCGCGCCCCGGTAGACGATGAGATTCGGCAGCAGGTCCTGCAGCAGCTCCCAGACGGAAGCGTCGTTCCGCCCGAACTCCTGGATCTCGCCGACGGTATAGGAGAGGACCTCATCCTGGGGCGTAAGCACGGTGTCCGGCTTGGCGGCAGGAGCGGTCTCGCTCTCCTGCTTCGTGCAGCCTGCGGACAGCGCTGCGAAAAGAGCGATGCATAAGATCGTCGATACTAGTTTCTTCATGCGGATATTGTATCATACCCAAACGAAAAAAACAGGCCCGCAGGGGGCCTGTCACAGAAAATTAACAAAGTCTTAACCGTTTAGTCAACGTAGACGACGAAATCTTCCTTGCGGGGTTTCGGCAGGGGTTCTTCCCCGTCCGCGTAGCCCAGGATGCAGTAGCCGATGCCCTTATAGCTCTCGGGAATGCCCCAGGCCGTCGCCATGGCTCTGCCCTCGGGGCTGTCGAAGGTCTGTCTGGCCCGGTTGATCCAGCAGGATGCGACACCGATGGCGTGGGCGGCGTTCATCAGGTTGCCCATGGCGAGAGATCCGTCTTCGATCCAGGTGCCGGTAGCCGCGCTGTTGGCGAATACCGCGATCAGATCCGGTGCGCCGTAGAACGGATCCGAGGCTGTACCCAGGATCTCCGCGTTGATCTCGGACAATTTGTCCCGTACCGCCTTGTTGCGTACGACGACGAATTTCGTGCACTGGGTGCCTTTGCCCGTAGGCGCGAACTTGCCCGCTTCCAGGATGATCTCCATCTCCTCTTCCGTAATATGTTCGGGCTTATACTTCCGGACGCTTCTTCTCGTCAGCAATGTTTTGATGCTTTCGTTTTCCATGGGTCTCCTCCTTCCGTTCCGGGATGTTATTGGTAAGCCGGGTTGGCTGCTTCCTCACCCCGCAGGATGCGGAGACCGCCGAAAGCGAGGGCTTCCATCTCGTTTTCGCCCGGCATTACGACCACTTTTACCGTATGTTCCAGGTGCGCTTTGATATACCCTGTGACCATCTTCGAATGGGCGATGCCGCCGGTCAGGATAACTGCATCCACGGGCTCCGTAAAGCAGCCCAGCATCATGGCCGCGTACTTCGCCACCTGATATCCCATGGCGTCGTACACGAGCTTCGCATATTCGTCCCCTTCTTCGATGCGCCGTTCGATCTCTCTGGCGTTGTGGGTCCCCAGCAGATCTGTAAGGCCTGCGTCGCCCCGCACCTTCTTCGCCATCTGCTCATAGGTGTATTTGCCGCTGTAGCAGAGGTCGACGATGTCCATGGTATCCGCCGCTCCGCTGCGGGTGGGAGACATGGGGCCGCTGTCTTCCCGCACGTTGTCGATGATCCGTCCATGGCAGTGGGCGGAAACGGTGATCCCGCCGCCCATGTGGGCGACGATGAGGTTCATATCCTCGTAGCGCTTTCCCTGCTCTTTAGCGTACTTGATGCTCATGGCACGGCTGTTCAGAACGTGGCAGATGCTGGTGCGCCGGATGCCGTCCAGCCCCGTGATCTTCGCAACGGGGAGAAGGGTCTCTGCGCTCACCGCATCGTAGATATACGCCTTGCAGCCGCTGCTCTGGGCAAAGTGATAGGCCAGCGCCGCGCCGATATTGGATGCGTGGTCGAACAGGGGATGATCCTTGGCAGATGTCAGCAATGCCTGGTTCACTTCGTAGCCGCCGGTGGCGAGGTGCGCGATGCCGCCGCCTCTTCCCATTACGCAGTCGAAGGCATCCGTCCCGAAGCCCTCTTTGGCCAGGGTGCCCGTGATCGCGTCGATGCGGTACTGCAGCTGGTCGTACGTCGTCTTATACTGCCCGATCTCCGCGACCGGATGATTGATGTTCTCCAGGAACACCTGCTGCTCGCCGTCGTACACGGCGATCTTGGTGGAGGTGCTTCCGGGATTGATAACGAGGATGCGTTCCATCTATTTCGTGATCTCCTGATAATCTTCCGGGGTGTTGATATTCCAAAGCATGCGGGGAGCGAAATCCTTGTAGTCCTCCGCGCGGATCTTCCGGACTTTCAGCTTTTTCGTCAGGACGTCCTGAACCTTCCGTTCCCCCTGATCCAGGGCTTCCTGCAGCGCCCGCACCGCGTTTTCGGTGCGGAGAAGCAGCGGGAAAGTCTGCATCCGGCCGCCGGCCTCGAACAGGAAGACGTCGGCGTCTTCCTTGGGATAGCTCAGGAAAAGGCGGAGCAGCTTGTCCGTCAGAAGGGGCATGTCGCAGGTGAGGAACAGCGTCCAGGGCTGCCGGCTGAACCGCAGACAGCGGACGATGCCCTCCAGGGGGCCCACGTCTTCCCTCTCGTCGTGTATGGTCTCGAAGCCCGGGAAGGAGACATCCTCCTCCTTCGATACGGACACCATGCGCTGCGGCATCGCAGCGACGAGAGACGTGGATGCTTCCAGCATCGTGCGGCCGTCCACTTCCAGCTGCCGCTTATCCTGGTGCATGCGGGAGGACTTTCCGCCGGCCAGGACCGCTCCTGCCGTCGTAAAATACGCCGCCAGATACAGCGCCATGCCGGGATGTTTGCGCAGACCCAGCTGTTCCTCCACGCTGTCCGCTGCCGCAGGCACAGCTTTTGCCAGCGTCTCCGGATGCCAGTCCAGAAAACTGGAACCCACGCAGACAAAAAGTTTCGCGCTGTCCAGCCCGGCCCCGGTGTATCCCTTCGGATACAGGGCCAGCATGCAGGCCAGCCGCGCGATGTCCTCTTCCGCGGAACCGGGGCGGCAATGCTCCAGGTCCAGGCACATCAGAGAGTCTCCCTGCACGATAAAGTCCCGGAAATCCGTCTCTCCGATGGAGATGTTCGTCAGTTCCCGGTATCTGCGGTACCAGCTGAAGAACAGTTCAAAACACGCAGCCTGTTTCGCCGGGTCACTGCCGGCTGCCAGGAAGAACTCATAGAAGTTCGTCCCTTCTTCGTACTGCGTTTCGATCGTGCCGTCCTGTGCCGACAGCATGGTCGGCACAAGACCGCTTCCTTTTAATTTTTCGTAGATCCCCTGCTCCCGGACAAAACCGCTGCGGGAGGCAAATGTCTTGATAAATCGGTCTTTGCGCCTCTGGACGGTGTTGCTCAGGGCGGGAGACGGCTTAGTCAAGGGGTTCTCCTTCGCTGTTGAACATGGGCAGTTTCTCCAGGTAGATGATGTCGTCGCGCTTTGCGGCGTCACCCTCCGCCAGGATCGTCATGCGACCGCAGACCGTTCCGCCGGCTGCTTCCACCAGAGCTTCGATCGCCTTCAGGGATTCGCCGGTGGAGATGACGTCGTCCACCACCAGGATCTTCTTGCCCTTCATCAGAGCCGCATCGGCGCCGTCGAGGTACAGCGTCTGCTGGAACCGGGTCGTGATGGAGTTCACCGTTACGTGGAACACGTCTCTCATGTAGACTTTTTCCGCTTTTCTGGCCAGGATGTACTTCTTTTCGCCGGCCTGGCGGGCCATCTCGTGGATAAGGGGGATGCCCTTGGCTTCCGCCGTGATCATATAATCGTGCTCCGGCATTCTCTTGACCAGTTCTCCCGCAGCAGCCACCGTCAGATCGGGATCGCCGAAGATGACAAAGCCTGCGATGCACAGGTCCTGTGTGAGCTTGCAAATGGGGAGTCTGCGGGTAAGGCCCGCGATCTGCATCTCGTAAAAGTCTTTCATAATGGGTACCTCTCTTAGAAATAGAAAAGGACAGCACAGGCCGTCCTTCTTCGTACGGGAATTACTGTGCCTGCTGCTGCAGTGTCGCTTCCAGAGCCTGTGCCAGCTGATCGCCGCAGGACGTGCTCTTATAGCCGCAGGTATTGCCCTTCAGGATGTCGATGACTTCCTGTGCGTCGTGACCCTCCACCAGTTTGCCGATCGCCTTCAGGTTGCCGTCGCAGCCGCCGACGAAAGATACGTCGTGGACTTTGCCGTCCGTTACGTCGAAATTGATCATTCTGGAGCATACGCCGCTGGGTCTGTATGAATACTGCATGATTTTTATTTCCTTTCTATGACGTGTTTGTCTTCTCTTTCTGTAAAGAAAAGTATACTACAAAGAGAAAACAAAAGAAACTGCTTGCTTTTTTTCAATCGATGTTATAATATATTTGAGCGACATAAAGGAAACAGGAGTTAGCACGGACGATTGACCGAGTGGCTAAGGAGCTCGCCTGGAAAGCGAGTAGGGCTGAAAGGCCTCGTGGGTTCGAGTCCCATGTCGTCCGCCAAATACAAAAGAGTGGGTCTTGCCCACTCTTTTGTCGTATATACAGGTTGTGTTTTACTTCTGAATATCCACGATCTTCGTATACAGTTCCAGCGGGAAGACGCCGTCGTGGGCCTCTCCGTCGAAATACCGCGACATATCCGCCAGTTTCGTAATGCGGGTGACCCCGGCATGGATCAGCAGTTCCTGGACCTTCGTGCTGCCCTCCAGCACGCCCGCCGTATGCAGATAACCGTTATACGGAGACAGCACCGGGACGATCTGCTCCTGCGGCAGCCGTTTGACCAGCATGTGGCCGAACCGGCCCGAACCGTCCAGCGCCTGGTCTTCGCAGGCCGTTAAGCGGCAATGCTCCGCCTTGTATTCCTTCTCGCCGGGAAGCGGTTCTCTCTCCTTCGTCCTGGCCGTAAACCGCTTGAGCGTGCCTTCGGAGATGACGTTGTCGTTCGCCTCCTCCGT
Source organism: Bacillota bacterium (assembly GCA_017626845.1). Classification (GTDB taxonomy): domain Bacteria; phylum Bacillota; class Clostridia; order Peptostreptococcales; family Anaerovoracaceae; genus RUG11894. The sequence goes on along the minus strand of JAGAHX010000078.1, from coordinate 34,060 downwards.
AACGAATTCGTTCTCCAGGATCGGCAGGAACCGTTCGCAGAACTGCTGCTGCTTCGCAGGATCGTCCGTATCCAGGTAGATCACCTGACAGCTGCTGGTGAGGAGCTGCTGCGTGCGGAAGATGTGCTGGGCCAGCCCCTTCAGGTCGTTTTCCACGCTCCAGTGCATAAAATCGCCGGCCAGATAGGCGAAGCTCAGTTTGTGACCCCATTCAAAGATCTTGGTATCCGGCTCCGTAATGCGCCGGACCGTCCGTACGGCATCGTCTCCGCCCCAGACCACCACGGCATTGGACATCTCCGCCAGGCTGCGCAGCGTCTCCACATCGGAGGACGGCGCGTTGACCAGATAGATGTACTCAGCCAGTTTCGGTTCCAGATGGAGCAGGATCTCCATCATCTTTTCCGTAAAACCGCCGTCGTGGGACGGAAGCTTTACGATGTTGATGTTGCCGGTGATGAGCCCTTCCAGCACCGTAAAGACGGGCAGCACGTCCGTATTGCCGGCCGCGATGTGCAGCAGCACGCCCAGAGGCACCCTGCGGCGGGTGAGCTGCGGCGTATCCTTCAGAGGCGTCAGCTCCTCCTCCAGCCGTTTCTGCAGCGTCCGGCGTCCCATCTGCCGCGCCGTGATCGACAGTCTCTCAGGAGAATTCGACAGATCGTATTCCCCCAGAAGGTCGCTGTATACGCCGCTCTGCAGCTCCCGGACGAGGACGTCTACGGCATCCAGCACCGCATCTACAGGCAAAGCAGGACCTGTCAGCGTCTGGTGCAGCTTCTTTCTCAGTTCCTTTAAATCCGTCCTATCCATGCGTACGACCTCCCTATTCAAAAGAAAAGACTGAACTCTGTTTGCTTCTTTAAGTATACAACAAAAAATATGATAAAATTGACTAAAACAGAAGGGATACGGTAAATGCTACTTTATGCGGCCGAAACAATTTTATACCTGACATTTTTAGAAATGGATATTTTCGGCTCCGCAAATTCGACACCGATAAAATTTTTCTCGATTCTGCTGTTAGCCGTATCTGTTCTCGATTTTCGCGAGAAAACCATCAGCGCGGCCCTAATATTTACGGCAGCCGCAGACGTTTTTCTCCTCGTGCTGGACCGGTATTATGCAGCCGGCATCCTGTGTTTTCTCGCCGTACAGGTCTGCTATGCGATACGAATCCGGCGTTCCCAAGGCCCTTCGACAGGCTCAGGGGCCGCTCTGTATCTGCTGCCTGCTGCGGCCGGACTGACCGCCTATGCGGTCCCGGGCTTTGGTCCGACGGAGGCCCTGGCCGCCGGCTATATCGCCCTGTTCGCGGTCAACCTAGTCAAGGCCGTACGGAAGGCAGCCGAAGATCCGCAGCGCAAATGGCAGCTGTTTGCCGCAGGCCTCGCCCTATTCTTCTGCTGCGATCTCTGCGTCGGCATCCACAACCTGCCCGGCCTCGGACCTGCCGCGCTGCACCGCTTTGCAACCATCGCCATGTGGGGCTTCTACCTGCCCGGGCAATGCCTCATCCGTGCGTCGGCCTATCCTTCTGACAGAAAGGAAACGCTCTCATGAAAAACAAGGGTCTTGCCTGCATCCTCATCCTGCTGCTGGCGCTGTTTGCCATCAGCGCCTCCGTTGCCGTGCCCATCTTATGCCGGCCTTTTTACTACGCCCATATCGACGCGCTGGACATGCCGGAGAAGACCGGCTGGACCCATGAGCAGATCCGCAAAGCTTACGACGACATGATGGATTTCGAACTGAAGGGCGCCGATTTTGCGACAGGCGACCTGAAATGGTCGGAAGACGGCATGACGCATTTTGCAGACTGCCGGGTTTTATTCCGCCTCGATCTTCGGCTCTTCGCCGTCACGGGCATCCTGCTCCTCGCAGCTCTCATCCTTTTCCGCAGCAAAAAAGAGACCCCCGCCCGTTTGGCGGGCCGGGGCCCGTCCTTCTGGGCAGGGGTTCTGATCCTCGTTCTATTCGGCGGATTCGGCGCTTTTGCGGCTTCCGATTTCGACCGGGCTTTTACGGTCTTCCACAAGATCTTTTTCCCGGGCAAGACGAACTGGGTGTTTGACCCGGCCAAGGACCAGATCATCCTCGTCATGCCGGAGGAATTCTTCCGCAACTGCGCCATCCTCATCGCAGCGCTGCTTGCCGCCTTTGTCGCCGTCTATCTGGCCGCCGGCAGAAAAAGGCGTCAATAGTCCACGTTGCTGAAAGGCTTTTCGCTGTAATACAGCACGTTATCCAGCAGTTCCGTGTAAGACGGATCGGAGATCTGCATCGCGCCGATCCGCACCATGCCGGCAAACCGGCAGGAATTCAGGAGCAGCGACGACAGATCCGCCTTGCGGCAGGTCACCGTCACGTCGGCTTTGCCTTCCGAAGCTTCCCAGCGGCGGCCTTCCCCTTCGGGCACGAACCGCACCGTCAGTGCGCTTTCGCAGTGTTCCATCTCATCTTCGTATTCGAACCGCACCGCGAAGTCCGCTTTCGGGAATCTGCGGTAGGACAGCGCATTCACGTATTCCTGCGGGTCAAGCACCTTGTACATGTTTCCCATGGCGGAGACGTTCGTCTGCAGATAGCCGTAGTTGATGTAGTGTCCGCAGACATCCGTGGGATCGTCCAGCAGCTGGTAGAAGTCCGGCTCGCCCGTGCGGATGAGGATCGTCTGGGCCAGATCCGCCTGGTTGCGCAGGAAGCCCAGGAGGGCGCGCAGCACTTCGCCGGAGTCGTAGACCAGCTCCTCCACGGAGATCCGGTTGATCGTATAGTTATCCTCGTGGGCATTCTCGTAGCGGTACATCACGTATCCCCGCAGCTGCCCCTCTTCTTCGTATCCGGCAAACAGCACCGCGGTGTCGCCCCGCAGGATGCGCACTTCTTCTTCGAATTTCGAGATCATGCCGTGGGTCTTCCGCACCATCTGTTCGTTGCATGCCAGGATGCGGTCCAGCTCGTCCAGCTTCATCATCCGCACCTTGGACAGATCCTTGCACTTCGGCAGGTTCGCCGTGGGCAGATGGTATTCCTCCAGTTTCGAGCCCAGCCCGTAACCCATTTTGCGGTAAAAACCGATGCTGAACGGCAGGAACATGTTGACCAGCGCACCGCGCTTCCGGGCGTACTGCTCCGAATAATGAATACTTTCCAGGGCCCAGCCCTTCTTCTTTTCCGCCGGATGCACCGCCAGCGACATGACGCCGACGGCCTTCTGCATCCTGCCGTACAGGTTGATGTCGAAATCGATCAGCTTCATGATCGCGCACAGCCTGCCGTCCTCGAATCCGCCGTAGAACTTTGTCTTCTCGTCCAGATCCATGTCCCGCAGCACCTTCCTGCGGTAGCGGTCCCAGCAGTCCTCATCCAGAGATTTGAACGCCGGATAGGCGTTCAGATAGATATACATATAGTCGTCGATCCACTCCGGACCGACTTCGCGGAATTCTCTCATTCTGTTATCTTCCTCCTGCTTTCATTTTACCATAAAAGCAAAGATTGATTGGAATAATAGGACGCAAATCTATATAATAGAAATTGAAGTATTATCGATTTTTTCTATGCTAGAACCATGCAAGGAGGCTCCTTATGATCGAAAAAGGAAACCCGCTGGATCTGACCGGGAAAGTCGCCGTCATCACCGGCGCGGGAGGAGGCATCGGTCTCGCCGTTGCCCAGATGCTCTCCGCTTACGGTGCGGCAGTCGCCCTCGTAGATATCAGCTCCAAGGGGGAAGAAAAGGCGCAGGAACTGCGGGATGCAGGCCGTAACGCCGCATTCTTCGCCTGCGACGTCACGAACGAAGAAAACGTTAAGAATACCGTGGAAGCCATCGTCAGCCGCTTCGGCCGCATCGACATCCTGCACAACAATGCGGGGGTCACCGTGCGGAAGACCATCGACGCTCTTTCCGAAAAGGAATGGGATTTCGTGCTGGATGTGGGCCTGAAGGGGCTGTTCCTCATGAGCAAATACGTCATTCCCGAGATGAAGAAAGTCGGCGGCGGCTCCATCGTCAACACCGGCTCCGGCTGGGGACTCAAGGGAGGCGACCAGGCGGCGGCTTACTGCGCCGTCAAGGGCGGCATCGTCAACGTGACCCGGGCCATGGCCATCGACCACGGGAAAGATCATATCCGGGTCAACTCCATCAACCCCGGCGATACCGTGACGGACATGATGATCGACGAAGGCTGGCAGACCGGAGAGATCAAGAGCGAAGCGGACATCGAACCATTCCTCTATTCCTGCGGCGCGGGACGGCCTCTGGGCCGCATCGGAATGCCGGAGGATATCGCCAAAGGCGTGCTGTTCCTGGTGTCCGACCTGGCCGGCTGGATGACCGGCGCAGCCCTGGTCGTGGACGGCGGCGGCATCGCATAACATCGTCAGAAATTATACCTTCATATAAATCAAAACACGAAAGGAAAAGAGGTATGAGTGTAAAAGGATTCAAAAGTCACCCTTACATCCCGAATTCCGTGCCGGAAGTCGAAGCGGAGATGCTGAGGGAGATCGGGCTGACCTCCATCGAGGAGCTTCACGAGGAAGTTCCGCAGGAGATCGTTCTCAAGGAGAACATGAACATTCCTGAGGCATTCGGCTCGGAATACGAGCTGAGACGCCACGTGGAAGGGCTGCTGAAGAAGAACAAGAGTTGCGCAGATGCGCTGAATTTCCTGGGTGCAGGCTGCTACCAGCACTATGTTCCCGCCCTTTGCGATGAGATCGCGTCCAAAGGCGAATTCCTCACCGCTTACGGCGGCGAATCCTACAACGACTTCGGCCGCTTCCAGGCGCTGTTCGAATTCGAGAGCCTTGTCGCCGAAATGGTGGACATGGAAGTGGTCAACGTGCCGACCATGGATTACTCCCAGGCAGCCGCTACCGCGATCCGCATGGCCTGCCGCGTAGCGGAAAAGCGCATCGCCCTGCTCCCCGAGAGCATGGACCCCGACAAGCGGGAGATCATCCGCAATTACTGCGAACCCGATCTGGACTTCGTGATCGTCAAGGCGGACCCCGCCACGGGCCGCATGGACCTGAACGATCTGAAGGCTAAGCTGAACGCGGAAGTCGGTGCCGTCTACTTCGAAAATCCCGAATATCTGGGCATGTTCGAGATCGACGCACAGAAGATCTCCGACATGGCGCATGCCGCCGGCGCTCAGGTGGTCTGCGGCTGTGACCCGATCAGCCTCGGCGTCGTCGCCTCTCCCCGCTCCTTCGGCGCGGACATCATCTGCGGCGACGTACAGTCCCTGGGCATCCACATGAACTACGGCGGCGGTCAGTCCGGCTTCATGGCTACCATGGACGACCCCAAGTACGTGCTGGAATTCCCCTCCCGCCTCTTCGGCATCTGCCAGACCTCCAAGGAAGGCGAATACGCCTTCGCGGATGTCGCCTACGACAGAACCTCCTTCGGCCATCTGAGAGACCAGGCCAAAGAATACGTAGGTACCCAGACCGCTCTGTGGGGCATCACTGCAGGCGTCTACCTCGCCACCATGGGCCCGAAGGGCATGCAGGAAGTCGGCGAGACCATCATGAGAAACGCCCAGTATGCCGCTAAGAAACTGGCACAGCTGCCCGGCGTATCCCTGCGGTTTGCAGATCCGTTCTTCGAAGAATTCGTTCTCGACTTCTCCAAGACCGGAAAGACCGTCACACAGATCAACAAGGCGCTGCTGGCAAAGAACATCTTCGGCGGCAAGGATCTGTCCAAGGAATTCGAATGGATGGGTGAATGCGCCATGTACTGCGTCACCGAGATCCATACGAAGGAAGATATCGACAGACTGACAGCAGAACTTGCCTGCATCCTGGAAGGAGGCGAAGCGTAATGAAAAAGATCGACAGAAGCAATCCCGTACGCACCGGATTCCACCAGGCCAAGTGGGACGAGCCTGTGATTTTCGAGCTCACACAGCCCGGCGAGCGCGGTGTTCTGGTCAATAAAGCGGAAAAGGCGATCTGCGAAGCCACGGAAGGCACCGCAGCGATCCCCGCATTCTTAAAGAGAGAGCAGGCCCCTGCTCTGCCGGAGATCTCCCAGCCCAGAGTGCTGCGCCACTATGCAAGACTGGCCCAGGAGACCCTCGGCACCGACGTCAACGTGGAGATCGGCCAGGGTACCTGCACCGTAAAGTACAGCCCGAAGGTAAACGAACAGCTGGCCAACCTGCCCCAGATGCGCGAAATGCATCCGCTGCAGGACGAAAGCACGGCTCAGGGCATCATGGAGATCCTCTACAAGACCAATCAGTATTTCTGCGAGATCTCCGGCATGGATGCCTTTACCATGCAGCCCGGCGGCGGTTCTCAGGCTATCCTGGGCATGGCTTCCCTCGTCTACTCCTATTTCAAGTCCAGAGGAGAAGAGAAGCAGCGCAACGAGATCATCACCACGATCTACTCCCACCCCTCCGATGCGGCAGCACCTCACCTGAAGGGATTTAAGATCATCTACCTGCACCCGGACAAGGACGGCTACCCCGATTTCGAGGCCTTTAAAGCTGCCGTCAACGAACACACTGCCGCCTTCTTCGTGGCCAACCCCGAAGATACCGGCGTCTACAACAAGAATGTCCTGAAATTTACGAGCTACATGCACGAGCACGGCGGTCTGTGCGGCTACGACCAGGCGAATGCCAACGGTCTGCTGGGCGTGACCCGGGCAAGAGAAGCCGGCTTCGACACCTGCTTCTTCAACCTGCACAAGACCTTCTCCGCACCCCACGGCTGCGGCGGTCCCGCCTGCGGCGCGGTAGGATGCGCAGACTTCCTGGAGCCCTTCCTGCCCGCCCCCATCGTCCGTTTCGACGGTGAGAAGTACTACTACGATTACGAAAACGCGAAGAACCCCTACGGCATGCACAAGATCCGCGAATTCAACGGAGCGGCTCAGGTCGTGCTGAAGGCCTACGCCTGGATCCGCGCCCTGGGTGCGGAAGGCCTGTATCAGGCAGCCAAGACCGCGGTCCTGAACAACAACTACCTGTTCAAGAAGCTGATGGAGCTGCCCTTCGTGGACGCGCCTTACATTCCGGGCAAGCAGCGCATCGAACAGTGCCGCTACACCCTGGAAAAGCTGCTGGAGGAGACCGGCGTAGGCACGGCGGACATCCAGCGCAGGATGATGGACTTCGGCATGCACTACTGGACCAGCCATCACCCCTACTATGTGCCCGAACCCATGACACTGGAGCCCACGGAAACGCCCTCCAAGGCGGATCTGGACGAGTACATCGCAACGCTGAAGTACGTCTTCAACGAAGCCTATACCGATCCGAAATACCTGAAGGCAGCGCCCCACAGCAGCGTATGCCACCAGCTGGATGAATCCAACATGGATGACCCCGAGCAGTGGGCCGTCACCTGGAGAGCATACCGGAAGAAGTATCAATAATGCGTAAGATCGGACTGCTGGTAAATCCCATCGCCGGCATGGGCGGAAGCGTCGGCTTAAAAGGGACCGACGGTCTTGCGGAGGAAGCCGCGCAGCGGGGCGCGGTTCAGCGCGCCCCGTCCCGCGCAGAGGCGGCGCTGAAAGCGCTGCAGCCTCTGCGCGGCAATCTCACGATCCTCTGCGCGGCCGGCGAAATGGGAGAAAACGAAGCCCTTGCCCAGGGTTTTCAGACCCAGACCGTCTACCGTCCGAATCTGCCCACCGCCGCAGCGGACACCATAGCGGCAGCCAAAGCCATCGAAGCGGCGGGAGCGGAACTCCTGCTCTTTGCGGGAGGTGACGGCACCGCCAGAGACCTAGTAGCGGCTGGGGTGCAGATCCCCTGCATCGGCATTCCTGCAGGGGTCAAGATCCACTCCCCCGTCTATGCCCTGCGGCCAGAAGCCGCAGGAGAACTGGCCTGCCGTGTCCTGCAGGGAGAACGCAGCCGGACGAAACAGATCGAAGTCGTGGACATCGATGAGGATGCCTGGCGCGCCGATCTCGTCCGCACCCGCCTCTACGGCTACCTGACCGTCCCCGACGACCGCTCGCTGCTGCAGCACGGAAAAGCCGCATCGCCGGCCTCCGAAAGTGCACAGCAGAACGCCATCGCCTCAGAGATGGCAAAGCGGATGAAGCCCGGCTGCTTCTATTTCGTCGGTCCCGGCACCACGACGAAAGCGCTTCTGGACGGCCTGGGGCTGGAAGGAACGCTGCTTGGCGTGGACCTGATCGCAGACGGTAAGCTTCTGCAGAAAGATCTGTGCGAAGCGGACATCCTGCAGCGGATCCGGGAAAAAGAATCGTTCCTGGTGCTCACCCCCACCGGCGGACAGGGCTTCCTTCTGGGAAGAGGCAATCAGCAGATCAGCGGCGCTGTGATAAAAGCGATCGGCAAAGACCACCTATTCATCCTTGCGACAAGGGAAAAACTGTTCCACCTGCAGGGCCGTCCCCTGCTGGTGGATACCGGCGATCCCGAAGCCGATGCGGGTCTTTCCGGTTACATGCGGGCCATTATCGGCCTCGGCGAAGAACAGATGATACGGATCAGTGCAGACTGATCTTTGAGAAAGGAGAAACAAACATGTTACATCAGGATTATAAATTCGAATCCCGCGCGCTCTATCCGGAACTGAAAGGAAAGAGAGTCGTCGTTACCGGCGGCGCTTCCGGCATCGGCAAAGCGACCGTAAACCGCTTCGTGCTGGAAGGTTCCAAGGTCGTCGTCTTCGACTACAACGACAAGGCATTCCCCGCTCTGATGGAAGAGATCCCCGGCATTGCCGGCTGCGTCAAAGTGGATGTTTCCAGTGAAGAGAGCGTTAAGGCGGCATTCGAAGAGATGGACAAGATCCTCGGCGGCATCGACATCCTCATCTCCAACGCCGGCATCTCCATCCGCAAGAAGTTCATCGAGACCGACTTCGCCCAGTGGAAGCGGGTCATGGGCGTCAACCTGGACGGCATGTGCCTGTGCATCATGGAAGCGCTGCGGAGAATGAAGAACGAAAAGACCAAGGACGATACCGGCGTCATCCTGTGCACCGCTTCCACCAACGGCATGGAAGGCCACCCCTTCTACACCGACTACAACGCCTCCAAGGCAGCTGTCATCAACCTGGTGAGAAGCGTTGCGCTGGAGCATGCACCCTGGATCCGCTGCAACTGCATCTGCCCGGGCTACGTGCTCACCCCCATGCAGGAAGCCGAATACACCCAGGAGATGTTCGAAGAATGCAATAAGGGCATTCCTCTCGGACGCCATGCAGACCCGGCGGAAGTCGCAGCTCTGTATGCCTTCCTGGCCTCCGATGAAGCCAAGTACATCACCGGCCAGCACATTCCTCTCGACGGAGGCGAAACGGCATAACGCGGCTCCGTCTCAGAGATATTTCCTAAGCATATCAGCAAGAACAGGAGGCACAGACCTATGGACAAATCCACGGCATATATCAACGGCAAGATCTACACGATGAAGTCCGAAGGAGATACCTGCGACGCCTTTGTCGTGAGAGACGGAAAATTTATCTACTGCGGCGGCAGCGAACAGGCTGCCGCCATGGCCGATGAGGTAGTCGATCTGAAGGGGGCCCCTGTGCTTCCCGGCATGATCGACACCCATCAGCATCTTTACTTTTATGCAGAGTGCCTTACCAAGCTGGATCTGGCTCCGGTCCGCTCCATGGCGGAACTCAAAAAGACCGTCGCGGACTATGCCAAGACCCTGCCGGAAGGTGCCTGGGTCTACGGTTTCGGCTTCGACAACGAGCTGTTTACCGACACGATCCGCATGCCGACCAAGGAGGATCTGGACGAGGCCTGCAGCGATCATCCGGTGCTTCTGGGCCGCTGCTGCATGCACTTCTTCTCGGCCAACTCGATGGCCTTAAAGCTGGCGGGCATCGACCGCAGCTTCCATCCCGCCGTGGAAGGCAACGTGCTTTACGGCGAAGACGGAGAACCCAACGGTGTGGTGTGTGACGCCGGCAGCGCTCCCCTCACCGCCCTCATCCCCGACGCCATGGCTACCATGGAGGACCGGATGAACGCGGTGGAACGTGCCATCCGGGAGAACAACTCCCACGGCCTTACCGGCATCCATGCCATCGAAGGCAAGCACCTTAAGCTGATGGAGTATACCGATGTCTATCAGAAGCTGGCGAAGGCCGGTCGGCTGACCGCCCGCATCTACATGGGCATGAACGACCTGCCGGGGCTGGACATCACCACAGGCCTCGGCGACGACATGGTGAAGTACGGCTTCTACAAGCTGTTCATCGACGGCAACTTCGGCGGCCGCACCGCAGCGATGATCGAGCCTTACGCGGATGACCCGGCCGCCAACGGCATTACGAACTACACCCAGGCACAGCTGAACGCGCTGTTCCAGGAGGCCTACGACCGGGATATCCAGATCGGCGTGCACGTTATCGGCGACCGGGCGGCAGACATGCTGACGAAGGCCATCGAACATGTCTACTATCCGAATCCCAAACCCGATCCGCGCTTCCGCATGATCCACATGAACGTGGTGAACGAGGACATCGTCGCGCGGCTCAAGAAACTGCCCGTCATCCTGGACATCCAGCCGATGTTCATCCACACGGATATGCCCTGGATGCTGGTGCGCATGGGCGAAGAGCGCTGCAAGTACGTCAACACCTTTAAGTGGTTCGAGGACGAGGGCCTGGTGCTTTCCGGCGGATCCGATGCTCCCGGCACGCCCCACGATCCCTTCGAAGGCATCTACTGCGCGGTGACCCGCAAGAACATGGACGGTCTGCCGGAAGGCGGCTGGCATCCCGAGCAGTGCGTCTCCGTCTATCAGGCGGTCAACTGGTACACGAAGAATGCCGCCTACGCATCCTACGAGGAAGACATCAAGGGCACCATCGAGGAAGGCAAGTTGGCGGACTTCATCCTGACGGACAAAGACGTGTTTACCGTCGATCCGGAGGAGATCAAGACCATCAAGGTCGAGAAGACCTACCTGGGCGGCAAGGAAGTCTATTCCAGAAAGTAAAAGATAACAACATAAAGAACCGCAGGCATCCGCTGAGTGCGTCTCGGCGGATGCCTGCGGTTGTTACTAGTTAACAATTCAATTTATACGAACGGATTATAGTACCTGCTGTGGTTCACGAATGCCGTCAGGACGATCGAGAGCACAAGCACAGCCAGCCCCAGCAGCATCGCACCGAAATCCCAGGCCGTAAATTTGCGGTACCGGTACCAGGTGCGCTTTTTGTTTTTGCCGAAACTGCGCAGTTCCATGGCGTTGGAGATCACCTCGATCCGGTCCATGCTGGACAGGATGAGCGGCACCAGCGTGCCGGAAGCGGTCTTTAAACGGGCGCCCAGAGATGCCTTCTTCGACATTTCCACGCCCCTCGCCTGCAGCGACAGCGTAATGTCGTGGTACTCCCGCTGGATGTCCGGGATATACCGGAGCGCCAGCGCGACGGAATACGCGATCTTGTAGTTTACGCCGATACGGTTTAAGGACGAGGCGAACTCGCTGGGGTCCGTCGTCGTGACGAACAGCAGCACGATGGGGATCGTCGCCGCGTATTTCAGAAACACGTTCAGGTGGTACAGCAGCTGCTCCTGGGTCACCGTATAGCGCCCCGCGATGTGGAAGATCTCGTGGCAGGCGCCGTAGACTTCCGTCCCGTGCATCGGAGAAAACAGGAAGATCAGCAGGTTGTTCAGGATGCAGAACACGAAGGTGAACCACAGCATGAACCGGATATCCGCCACCCGGATCTTCGAGATCTTAAACAGGACCAGAGCCAGCACGAACAGCGCAAATAGAAAGCGCGGGTCGAAGCTGGACATGGCGCCGAAGGACCAGAGCAGCAGGCAGACGAGCTTCGAAGCGCCGGTCATGGCGTGGACGGGAGACTTCCGGTCGACATAGTTGAAGATGTTCGTCATTGTCCCCGCCTCTCTTTCCTGTCGCAGCGGATAAAGCGGTCCGTAAACGCCCGGGCATCGGCTATGCCGCAGAGGCCCGCCAGCGCGTAGAGCGACGTCTTCTTAAGGCTGGCTTTTTCGATGAGCGCAGGATCGCTCAATACCGCCGCCGGACTATCGTCCGCCAGCAGGCGGCCTTCGGAGAAGACCAGCGCCCGGTCGCAGTATTCCAGCATCAGGTGCATATCGTGGGTGATCAGGACGACGGTGACCCCGGAGCGGTTGAGCGCCTCCAGGAACTCCATGATCTCCGTGTAGCGGCGGAAATCCTGTCCTGCGGTGGGTTCGTCCAGAAGGATGACCTCGGGCCGTAAGGAAAGGATCGATGCGATGGTCACCCGCTTTTTCTGTCCGTAGCTGAGGGCGGAAACGGGCCAGTCCACAAAGGGGGAGAGGCTGCAGGTGGCGAGGGCTTCGTCCACGGCGGCATCGACCTCTTCCTGGGATCTGCCGCGGAGGACCAGACCCAGTCCCACTTCATCCTTGATGAAGACTTTGGAGATCATCTGGTTGGGGTTCTGCATCACGTAGCCCACGTGCTCCGCCCGTTCCTTGATGCTCATCGTCTTCGTGTCGCTCCCCTTCAGGAGGATGCGCCCCTCCTGCTGCTGCTCGAATCCGCAGATGAGTTTGCAGAGCGTGGATTTGCCGGCGCCGTTGCGGCCTGCGATGGCGGTCATCTCGCCCTTCCGCAGTCTAAGGTTGATGTCTTTTAAGGCTTCGAACCCGTTGCCGTAGCGGAACGTCAGATCTTTCACTTCCAGCAGGGTCTCTGCGGGAGGTGCCGCCTCTTCTTCCTGCGAAGCCTCGTACCAGGCCCGCACCTTTTCCTTCTCCGCTTCGCTCAGGGAGAGCGTCTCGATGTGGGCGGGATGCATGGAGGGCTGCACGGTGACCCCGGCATATTTCAGCGCCGTAATGTAAAGGGGTTCCCGGATGCCGGTCTTCTGCAGAAGATCGCTGCAGAGCAGTTCCTCGGGCGTCGTATCCGCCAGGATGCGGCCTTCGTCCATCAGCACCACCCGGTCGATGGCGCAGTGCAGCACGTCCTCTAACCGGTGCTCGATGATGATGACGGTCTTGTTCTGTTCCTTTGCGATGCGGTCGATCAGCTCGATGGCGGCTTCGCCCGCCGCGGGGTCCAGGTTCGCCAGGGGCTCGTCGAACAGCAGCACGTCCACGTCGTCCACCAGCACGCCGGCCAGGGAGACCCGCTGCTTCTGTCCGCCGGACAGTTCGTGAGGCGCATGGGCCAGGTGACCCTGCACGTCCACGAGCGCTGCCGCCGTATCCACCCGGCGCTTCATATCTTCTACTGGAACCTCATCGTTTTCCAGCGCGAAGGCGATATCCTCCGCCACGGTAAGCCCGACGAACTGCGCGTCGGAATCCTGCAGCACCGTACCGATGACCTTGGAGCGGGTAAAGATATCGCTCTCCCGGGCTTCTTTTCCGCCGACTGTAAGGCTTCCGGTATATTCTCCGTCATACGAAAACGGCGCCAGTCCGTTGAGGCACGAGACAAGCGTCGATTTGCCGCAGCCGGAAGGCCCTGCGATCAGGACCTTCTGGCCGGGATAGATGTCCAGGTTTATGTCGAAAAGCGTTGGTTCCTTCTGAACCGTGTACTTAAACCCGAAATTTTTGAATGAAATGATCGGTTCCAAAGCTATTTCTTTTCCAGACTGTCCTTCTTGGGCTTGGATGCGGAATACGCAACGCACAGGATGGTGCCGACGATGGCGGTGGTCACGATGTTGCCGCCGGCAGCCCACAGACCCTGCACGAAGACCTTATTGGCAGGCTCCGCATACATGGCGATGTCCAGGACAGGCGCCACGACGACCCATGCCAGAAGGTTCGCTACGATCTGATAGATGTTGAAGGTAACGATGCGCTTGCCGTCGAACTTTTCGGTGGCCAGCTTTACGCGGTTCTTGGAAAGACCCATGATGAGACCTGCGACCGCGGAGGCGATGACCCAGCTCCACCAGATGCCCCAGCCGTAGCTGAAGTCGATGAGAGCGTGGCCGATGAAGCCCGCCAGCAGAGCCACCAGAGGCCCGAAGGCGGCGCCGAACAGCGCCAGCACACCGTACTGGATGGAGATGTTCGTGTTGGGCACGGGGCTGGGGATCGCGACAAAGCGTCCGCAGACGAAGAACAATGCCGCACCGATGGCGATGGCCACGATGCTCTTTACCGGTGTATTTTTCATAAAAATCACTCCTTTTATAATAAGTTCTGCTAATATGCTCCCCTATTTTACTCTCAATATGGATCAGTTTCAAGGAAAAAGAACTGCCCAGCCAAGGGCTGAGCAGTTCGAGCGGTTATTCGCGCATTATTTCTTTCTCTTCTTAGCCTCCGCCTCGAGCACCGCAATGATGCGCTCCCGGTCTTTGGGAGCCAGCTCGTCCGTCTTGCCTTTGAAAAAGTCCTCGATAATGCCGTAATGGACGCCGGATTTGTAATTGATCTTAAATTCGCCGATCTCCAGGCGTTCTTTCATCCTGCGCATCTCTTCGTTCGTCATCTTGGGTTTCTCCTTTTATGCTTCCTGCAGCCCCTCTTCCGGACTGTCCTCCACTTCGATCTCTTTGATATTCATCTCGTTGCCCTGCAGCAGCCAGGTGTTGCCGCTGCCGCAGTGGGGACAGGTCTTTCCGAAGGCCACGGTGGGATATGTTTTCTTGCAGTCGTCGCACCAGGTGACGGCGGGGATCTCTTCACAGATCAGCTTTGTGCCGGTAAAGAGCGGAAATTTCTTCGTGTACCAATCCCAGTAGCTGTACAGATACGAGGTTACGATACCGGAGACTTCCCCGAATTCCAGCGTTACGGAAGCGATCTTCTTCACGTTGTTCTCTTCCGCGATAGCCGTCACCTTTTTTACGACATAATTGACCAGGCCCAGTTCGTGCATACCGCTTACTTACCGGACTTGGCGCCCTTTTTTCTGACGATCTTGATGGCCCGCTTGGCAGCGTAGGCGCCGATACCCTTGAACTTGTCTTCCGCGGGGATCATCTTGGAGTATGCATCGCCCATGGAGCGGACCAGATGGATGGCGTCGAACTTGCACTGGACGGTGCACATGCCGCAGCCCAGGCACTTGTTCGTATCCACCACGCTGCGTCCGCAGCTTAAGCATCTGCTGGCCTCGGACTTGATCTGCTCTTCGGTAAAGTTGAGCCGTTCATCGCTCATGGTGCGGACCTTGGCCGGGTCAAATCCCTTGCGGGCACGGGCCGGCTTCTTGTAGTCCTCCGGTGCAATGACGATGTTGTTCTTATCGAGCGCCGTGAAGCGGCGGGTATTGCGGTGGATGGTGAGGGACTGTCCTTCGTTGACGAAACGGTGCAGAGAGACTGCGCCTTCGCGGCCCATGGCCAGCGCATCTACGACGAATTTCTGACCCGAGACCGCATCGCCGCCGGCGAAGATGTCGGGTTCCGCCGTCTGATGGGTCACAGGATCCACGATGACGGTGCCGTTGCGGTTGAATTCCACCTTCGTGCCGGTGAGCAGTTCCTTCCAATCGACCTTCTGGCCGATGCAGTACAGAACTGTCGTGCACTCTTCGGACGTGGTCTCGGAATCGTCGAACTTCGGATCGAAGCGGCCTTCCGCATTCTTAACGCTGACGCACTTGTGGAAGGAAATACCCTTGCACTTGCCGTCTTCGGTGAAGATCTCGGTCTGGCCCCAGCCGTCGTGGATGACGACGCCGTCGGCCTTGCAGAGTTCCTGGTCCTCTTCGCCCATGGGCATCTCGTCGTAGGATTCCAGGCAGTAGAGCTGCACGCTGGAAGCGCCCTGACGGATCGCGGTGCGGGCTACGTCCGCGCCGATGTTGCCGCCGCCGATGACGACGACGTTGCCGGACAGAGGTGCTGCGGTTCCTGCATTAACGCTCTTGATATAGTCTACGCCGGCGCAGACGCCTTCTGCGTCTTCACCGGGGATGTTCAGCTTGCCGCCGTACTGCAGACCGACTGCCACGTAGAAGCCCTTGAAGCCCTCATCGCGCAGCTGCTGGATCGTAACGTCCTTGCCGACTTCCACGCCGCAGCGGAACTGGACGCCCATCTCTTTGAGGATGTCGATCTCCGCGTTGACGATGCTCTTTTCCAGACGGAAGTTGGGGATACCGGTGACCATCATGCCGCCGGGCACCGCATCCTTTTCGAAGACCACGGGGGAATATCCCTCGATGGCCAGGAAGTACGCGCAGGACAGGCCTGCCGGACCGGAACCGATGATGGCGATCTTCTGGTCGAACGGTTCTCTCGTCGTGGACATCATGGGAGGAACGTAGCGGTATTCCGCATTCAGATCCTGCGCCGCGATGAACTGCTTGATGTCGTCGATGGCCAGTGCTTCGTCGATGGAGCCTCTGGTGCATTCATCCTCGCAGTACTTGCGGCAGATGGCGCCGCAGACCGCCGGGAACGGATTGTCGCGCTTGATGAGTTCCAGCGCCTCTCTGTACTTGCCTTCGCTGGCCATCTTGATGTAGCCCTGGATGGCGATGTGCAGCGGGCAGGCGCTCTTGCAGGGAGCCGTACCCGTGGGCCAGGTCTGTATGACGCCGTTCTCGTTCTTATAGTTCCAATTCCACTTATCTTCGTCCCAGTGGTTGTCGTCGGGCAGTTCCGCCTTCGGGTAGACGATGGGGCCTTCCTTGGTACAGAGCTTCTGACCCAGGCGGACAGCGCCGGCCGGGCAGACTTCCACGCACTTGCCGCAGGCGACGCACTTCTCAGGATCGACCTCGGAAACGTAAGCGCTGCGGGACATGTTCGGGGTATTGAAGAGCTGGGACGTGCGCAGGGCGTTGCAGACGCCTACGGCGCAGTTGCAGATGCCGAAGATCTTCTCTTCGCCGTCGATGTTCGTGATCTGGTGGACGTAGCCCTTCTCTTCCGCCTTTTTAAAGATCTCCATCGCTTCTTCGTAGGTGATGTCGTGGCCCATGCCGGTCTCGCGGCAGTAGTCGGCGAAATCGCCTACGCCGATGCACCAGTACTGTTCGATGTCGCCGGATCCCTCGCCGCGGATGCGCTGCTGCTTACGGCAGCTGCAGATGCCGACGCCGATCTGGCCTTCATACTTCTTGAGCCAGTGGGACAGGTGCTCGATGTCCAGGGACTGGCAGTCCGCGGGGATGGCCTCCTCCACAGGGATGACGTGCATGCCGATGCCGGAGCCGCCGGGGGGCACCAGATGGGTGATCCCTGCCAGGGGCAGATAGGTCATGCGCTCAAAGAAGTCCGCGACCTGCGGGGTCTCCGGGGAGATCTCGGGACGCATGACCATGATCTCGGCGCTGCCGGGCACGAACATATCCAGCACCCAGCGGGTCTCATGGCCCGGGTTCTTGCCGTCCAGGTTTTCTTTATGGTATTCCACAAGGCTCGCCTGGCACAGCGCTTCCAAAGTGATCTTCAGCCTCTCGTCGTCGTAGCCGGTGAGCTTCTGCATCTGAGCAAAGGTCTTGGGTTTACGCTTGCCCATCAGCAGTGCGGTGTCGAGACAATCCTCCTCCACCGCCTTTCCGTAGCGGCGGACAACATACTGCAAACCGCAGTCGATGCCCCAGTACTCGGGGGAATCCGGCGTGATCTTCTCCAGGCCGAGAAGGGCTTCCTTCCGGTCGGTGATGATCTTACCGAGTTTCGCGATCTTTTCGTCGCGCGTCAGTGTTTTGCTCATGGATGGGGTTTCCTTTCTTTTTATTCTCCTTCCATTTATTTTACAGGACGAACCGGGTGACCGCAATAAAAAGGGCCCGCGGCACACAAAAAACGGACGGTTTTTCCGCCCGTTTTCGTTTATTTTGCTACAGCACCCGCGCCGCGACCAATTTCGTGTGAACCGTGGAGTGGTCCGTGTAGCCCAGCGTCTCTAGGATCTGATTGCCCTTTTCGTAGTACTCCAGGATCTCCGGATGCTTTGTGATGTCTTTGTATTCCATGATGGGTCTCCCTTTCTTCCAATGAAGAGATCTCTACCCTTTTATCTTACCCGAAATCGCAAAAAAGAAAAGTGCCCCGGCCGAACCCGGCCGGGGCATTCTTTGCAGTCAGGATCGCATGCCTGCGTGCTATTTCCCAAAGTACAGATACATAAACGTGATGATCTGTTCTCTTAAGCAGTCCGCATCCGGGCTGAAGAGCGTTTCGCTCATTCCGGTCGTAATACCCTCGGCGAACGCCCAGGCGACGGCCTTTTCGAAGTAATCCGAATCATTCACGTCGTCGAAGGGTTCGGTGCCGGTCTCCGGATGACCCGCAACACCGTAGAGGAAGGTCGCGGCTTGTGCGCGGGTCACGGTCCGGTCCGGACCGAACGCATCCGCGCTGACTCCTGCCGTGATCCCGTTCTCCACGGCCCATAGCACAGCCTGGTAATAGTAGGCGTCTTCGGAGACATCCACAAACGGGTTCTCCGTCGTCTTCGGCGCAGGAGCGCCGGAGGCAGCCCACAGGAAAACGATCATCTGAGCCCTTGTGGCGGGAGCCTTCGGGCTGAAGGTCGTAGGCGTCGTGCCGCCGGTGACCCCTTCCGTCAGCGCCCATTCCACAGCACTGTGGTAATAACTGTCTTCGGGCACATCCACGAACGGGAATGCGGCTCCGTTCTGAGGTTCTTCCGTTGGATCCGGCTGTGCAGGCCGATCCGGCCGGCTAGGCTGCGCAGGTTCGCTTTCCATTTCCTGTGCCGCAGCAGCCTGGTCTTCGGTCATGGCGCCGGAGGCTTCGATGTCATATTTGATGCTCTCTTCCTTGGTCTCGCCGCAGTTGACGCAGGTATAGCGAATGAGACCGGCAGACTCCGCACTGGCTTCTCTTACGATGGTCCCGTCATCCCAGACATGTTCCTCGGTGATTTTATACCCGCATTCCGGGCACTCCATGCTGTGAGTCTTAGGTCCGTCGCTGCGGAAGTCCTCAAATTCGTGCACATGGGGAGGCGGCGCCGGTAAGCTGAGGACGTAGGATCCCGGGGGACCGTAGTCAGGTTCTGCATCGGATATCACAAAGTTAAGTTCCATCTGCTTGTCATATCCGCTGCTTAACTTCACGATTATCCTTGTGGTCATGATACCGGCTTCCTCCGGGCTGCCGAAGACCTTAAAGCCTTCATCCGCATCATTACCAAGCCAGCTAAATGTGAGGCCGAAGGGCATACGGTCATCCGGATGGACACTCATTCCTGTCACTTTACAGGGAGTATCGTGGAGCTGGCAGTCCAGGAAGCACATATGCTCCCAGATGCCGGCTTCGCCCACCTTGCCCTGAATCACACCGCTGTAGTCTATCCTGTCCTCGGGCAGAGGAAGATCCAACGGAGGAGATTCCAGAATGACCGTCTTTTTAGTGTCTCCGGGAGACCCTAGACCTTCCTGATGGTAGAGCGTATCGTCCATGTACCAGGGCAGGCCTCCCGCGTCGTCTAGTTCAAAGTAATAATCGTCCGTTGCTGTGATCGTGAGCTTGTAGCTGCTGTTTGCATTTAGCTTACCTTCGGTCGTGCCGGTCCACTCCAGGCTGTCAAACTGTATGTAAGGATTGTCGCTGTAGAGCCAGCCGAGAGGAGGCTCCGGCATGCCTGCATAAAGCCCGGTGTGCATGAAGGGATTGTACTTCAGGCCACCGATCTCCGCGAATTTGATATTCGTATTCGTATTCACAGCGTCTCCGCGGCTGAGACTCATTTTGTCGCTGAAGTAATCGCCGTGCTCAGTCTCGATTAGCCTTATGTATTCGCCATAGTCAGAATCCGTCACATTTTTGATCGTGAGGGTGGATCCGTCGCTGCTTTTGCTTCCCCTGGCAGGGATAAGCCTCTCTTTTCCGCTGGTCCAGCCGTCAGGGAGCTTGTACCAGCCATCGGAGACCACATGTTTGCAGACGCCGCCGTCGTAATCGCTTTTGGCGACAAGCATGGCGGAACCGCCTTCCGCCGTTCTTGCAGAGCTTGGAGTCTGGAAAGCCGGCTTAAAGCAGACTTCGACAGGCTCGGAATAGACGTCGCCGCCCACGCTCCTCATGATGCATTGATAACGGTCAGAACTATTCACCACAGGACTGTAGGTGGAGGTGTTTCCGCTGAGGGTCCCAAGGCCTGCCCGGGATACGCTTCCGGTATCGCTTACCCGCAGCCATGTGGCAGCCTGGATCCCGTCGGTCCCTGTCACTTCCAGCGTAACGGTCCCGCCCTTTTTAGATGCCAGCTGCAGTCCTCTGGTCTGAGACTCCACCCCGGGAGGATCGCTGTGGGTAACGATAAAGGTCTTCTTAGCATAGTAAGAGGCGTCGGTCTCCGCCAGATAGCTGTAGACCGGAGTCCAGTAGTCCTCTACCACACTGGCTTTAATGGCGTAGCGTCCGTCCTTCTTAAGAGCCTCTTTTGCCGGAGGCCATGACAGAAGATCAATGGGACCGCTATTAGCGCCATAGTTGATGGATGTGATCAGCTTTGATACCGCCTGATTGCAGTCATAAAGTGAATACGTGTAGGTGACTGTCAATGGGCTCCCATTGAGTTCTGACGCCCGGCCGAAAGCAGGCTCGTACTCGTATACGAAGTTCAACCCTTCCGTATCCGGGTTGATCCAAGGTTCCACCTCATTTTCGTGACCCTGGATGATGATCTCTCCGGGTTCAAGGTCCGGCTTGACTACCACGTAAGGTTCATAACCCAAATGGGTATTGAAGGTCACCGTGCGGTCCCACTCCTCGAAGAAGGCCTTGAGGGTGCCGTAGCTGCCCAGGGACCTGGAAAGTCTGCGGTCGGTGTCGTATTCCCGGTCGAAATAGTAAGTGATGTTGATCTTGTCATAATCCAGCGCGCCCTGACTGAAGAGCCTGCCGTAGATGCCGTCGGTCACGTTGTAGTGGCTCAGCGCGGCGATATTGGATTCATGACCGCCGTCATAGGCGGACAGCAGTTCCTCTCTGGAGGGTACGGGGAGCATAAGGATCTTGTTGGTAAATACCTGGAACTTGCCCCCCTTTACATTGCTTACACAGGAGGAACCTGTCCGGATACAGTCCGCTCCGCCGCGGCCAGCAAAGTATCCTTCGATGATCGTCAGTTCGCCCCCTGCGGCATCTATGCAGGCGGCCCGTTTTGAATAACCAAGTCCGGAGGTACGAAGGTCTGTGTATCCTCTGCCGGTGAAATTTCCGCCGTATATGGTAGTCTTTCCGCTGTCCATGATGATGGCGCAGCCGTTGACGCCCTTTCTGGCATTTCCCGTGAAGGGATGCATCGTCTCTTCGCCGTTCCAGAGGGCATTGGTGACCCACTCTTCCTTGGAGCGGCCCGCTTCGAAGCAGCCGCCGGATATCGTAAGGCTTCCTCCCTCCACATGGAACAGATTCCTTACGCTCTCCAGGGTGCTGTCATCGGGCATGTACCAGCCACCTCCGATGTAGCCGTCGTAGGTCACATAGCCTGTGCCGTAGGAATCCTTGATGGTAAGATCTGCTCCCCTCCCGATGTAAAAGAGGTCAGATTCGAGATCGGACATATTCTTGTATTCCAGCCTGAAGGTACAGCCGTTGAGGTCCAGAGTCTTTCTTCCGGTCCCGACCCTGCACCAGATTGGCATTTTGTAATCGTAGGTGTTGCCGTCGGGACCTTCGTATTGATTGAAGCCCAGACTGTCCTCATAGACGCGTCCGTGCTTTTCGTCTATGTGGTCGAGCAGCATTATGGTGCAGTCGCCGTTCATCTGAAGTGCTGCCTTGAGCTCTTCAGCGGTGCGGACATCGATGATGTCTCCGGCGGCGCTGACCGGCGCAGCAAAAGCAGGCAGCTGGCAGATCGCCAGGATGAGAGCCAGCAGAACGCTCAGCTTTTTTACATCTCTTCTCATAAAAAACCTCCTTCGAAAGAACGGATAGTCTTTCCCAATTTCATTATCCGCTCTTCGAAGGAGGTCTGGTACACCCAAAGGTCTATATTTAATCTTTTATGGCCACTCCCAGGTGCCTGGCTTTTACTGCCAGTTCCAGGCGGCTGTGGAAGCCGGTCTTCTGCAGCATGTTGGTGATGTGCATCTTTACGGTATTTTCGGTGATGCACAGCTTATCGGCGATCTCCCGGTTCGAAGCACCTCCAACAAGTTCCCGGAGGATCTCCACCTCCCTGTCCGTGAATTCGGTACTGAGGCAATTTCCCATAGCGACCGTCGGGGAAATGCTTGGATAAACGGATTCACCGTCCATCGTGCGGTCCATGATCTCCAGAAGAGGCTGCTCCTGGATCTCTTTATACCAGAAACTCTCGATCCCGATCTCCCTTGCCTGGTTTATGAAACTGAGTTCGGGCATGGAGGTGACGATGATGACCTTCGTCTGAGGCCGCTTCGCCTTGATGCGACGCGCCGCCTCCAGCCCGCTTATGCTTCCCGGGATGAGCACGTCCATTATGACCAGATCCACGGAATTCGAAAGGCAATGTTCCATGGCCTCCGCGGCACTGGCAAAGGCTCCGGCAAGTTCGTAGTTCCCGGAGTCTTTCACCGTGGAAGCAAAGACCTCCCGGACCATTTTATAGTCTTCCGCTATCACAACGCTGTGTTTCATTTTCTATCTCCTATACTTCATCCAAAGGCAGGAATATATGTATTTTAAACAGAGGCTGCGACTCTATATCCATGGTCCCGCCAAGGGCTTCCACACGGCTCCGCAGATTGGAAAGACCGCCGCCCTCCCGGATCCTACTTTGCGGCTGCATGCCGTCGTTCGTCATCTCGATTACATAACCACCTGGGGTCTTCCTGCAATCTATCACTGCTTTGGTTCCGCTGGCATGTCTCAGCACGTTGGTCATCTGGACCGACACAGCAGTTTCAACGACGGGTATCAGCCGGCTCTCCCCAGGCAGATCTCCGTGGATCTCGAGCGCAAGTCCCAGTGCTTCCGCCTGTTTCCCGAGTATGTAATACGGTTTCTGCCAGCTTTCGGGCTCGCTCATCTCCAAGCGGCGAAGCTTGCTGAGCCAATCGGCTCGAACTTCATCCGCACGCATGCTGCCCGGGTCAAGCAGCCACCGTTTGGACATCAGGAGGCTCTGCCCAAGCTCGTCATGAAGTTCTGACTTCAGCTGCATAAGTTCACGGCTCATGGTCAGATATTCTATGCTTCCCAGCAGCGCCTTCAGGCGGATATTGATCGCTTCTGCCTTTTTCTGTTTCTGCTGAAGCTCAAGATTCAACGCGTAGTCCCGGCTCACATCCATGCAGAGCAGTTCGTGAACCGGTCCAAGTCCTGTTTTCATCACCCTGTGACGAAAGCTGTAGACGGTTCCGTCCGTAAAACGCAGGATCGGGTTTTCTCCGCCCTGTACCGAATGCTCCAGAGTTCCTTCTACCAGGCTGTTCCAGAAACCTTCTGGATCCATGAGCGGCGTCCCAAGAGCATCATAGCATACAGCGTTCATGCGTGTGTTTACCAGCTTTATGATACCTCCGGGAAGATAATAACAAAGCCCTGTGGGGAGATGATCGAAGGCCTCCTTTATGGAAGTGTTTGATATGTTGATCCTGTTCCACTTGACGATCAGCCTTTGCTGAAGAAAGGCCAATGCAAGGAGAAGAAAAAGGGATGCTGCCACCAAAGGCGTTTTCAGGTGAATGCCAAAGGGATAGAACGGTGCCCAGTAGGAATTCATCATCATAAGCTGCATAAGCAGGAAACTGCACAGAAGGATCAGCATCGTGGCAGCTGCGGGTTTTCTGCGGCCAAGCTGAAGATAACGGATCCCATTGTACATGTATGTCGATACGACAAGCAGAGCGAGAAGGCCCCAAAGCCCCTGGGCGGTATCGGAGATCGAAGAAAAATCCGTCATTTGTTTTCCTCCTTTCCCGCAGACACGAGTTCTGCAAAACACGTATCATCCCTGCGATAGGAAGCGAGTTCCAGCCCAAGTTCCCTGGCGGCAGAACGCAGTTGCCCGTCTTCGGTTCCCAGGAGAACAGGGCAATCCAGAGCCATCCTCATTACAACATCCTCCGAAGGCAGCAGTTCCACCTCAAAGGCATGGATATCATGATAGTTCTTTTCTGCAATATGCTCAAAAAGACGAAAGCAGAAAAGCAGCTGCGGCGCAGGCAGCTCCCGGTGCTGCAAGCATCTGATGCTGCAGGCGATGCCTCCGAGCTTCATGTATTCAAAACTCTCAGAGACCGAAAGCGCCAGTTCATCGATCGAAAGGGTCTTTTTACCGTCTGCCAGCAGCATCAGATTCCCCATGCGTTTGATATAGACCCCCATAAGCAGCGCAAATTTCAGGTTGCTGCGGAGATCGTCACATCCATCGTCCTGCTCTTCCCCTTGCTCCAGCAGCCGTTTCATCGCCTCTGTCTGCGGCTTCAAAGCCTCTGAGATGCTGTCGTAGAGGCGGTTCCTGGTCTCGAAGGCGATGCGCTCCTCCCGGAGCCGGTTTTCCTCCTCTATCAGCTCGTTCTCCTCCGCCAGATCTGCATTTACGGATGTAAGCTCCTCTCTAAGCCTGAGAAATTCGCTGATATCTTCCGTCCAGACTACACTTCCGCCGGCGATCTCTGCTGACTGCTCCCGTTCGCCTGCGGCCGTTTCTGCACGATAGGAAGGAGAAACTATGACAGGATTTCCTGTCCGGTCCAGTATGGCCGCTTTGATGCTGGCGTTGCGGAAAAACAGATCGTAGTCGTTGTTGGTGGGAATGAGCCCTATAAGGAACATCGCTTCGAAGGGAAGGATAGCAGTAAGACAAAAGGCCTCCTGCACGTTGAAGAGCTTGTAGGGACCGATCTTTGGCGCGCCGCCGGCTATAAAGTACCACACAAGGAACGCTACTCCTATAGCCATGGCTCCGGCCGGCAGAAACCAATAGCGCCTCGAAACGGAATTTCTGCAGCGTATGAGAAGCAGCACTATCGATGCTATGGCAAAGACCGCACACCATAGGATCATCAGAAAATACAGAGGACCGTGGATCTTGATCTCTATGGTCCCGGGCTCAAATACATAGAAAAGTCCGTGCCGTGGATTACTGAGCATGGCAAAGCACAGCAAGCCCTCCAGAAGCCAGAGGAACCATGTGCCGCACAGGGGATCGCCGGACTCGCCGCGCCCAACGCAAAGAGCCACCAGAAAGGACTGCAGCGCCACCACGGTATAGCAAGCAGCATACAGGTAAAGCATGGTTTCGCCCACCTTCAGGGATTCCCGGAAGAGGTCGTAGCGGCATATCCTCAGCACAAAAATGAGTATCATAAAAGCGCAGCTGCAAAGGAGCAATCTGCGTATCCTGTCATGAAGTATGCGGCTGCGGACGGTAAGCCCCCAGGCAAGGAGGATAGCGATATAGACGAATGCACTAAAAGAATGGAACACCCAAAGGGGCGGAAAACTGCCAAGGACGGCAAGAAGCAGAAGACACACAAACGCAGCCGTTCTTTTCTTCTGGACCCTGCTGAACCCGAGCATGGCACTGCCCTCCCTTTTACCCAATTATAACAAAAAGAATGGGGCGAGCCCATTCTTTTTCATTTGCTGGTGAAGGCGAAAAGAATCGAAGTATCAAAAGATGTTGAAATTGAAGGCATTTCACAACTATTTCTTTCAAAATCCCATTAAAATCCCAAGATGTAACTCAACCCTAGCCCATGAACGTTTTCCCAATATAGTCGTTAAAAAGGGTCACTGCACTGCTATATCTATCCTTTTCCAGACGAACTGCGTTGAGCGCCTTAAAGGCGTCATAGTACTTGCCGAGCGTCTTGATGGAGTCGACAGCAAAGAGCGCAGTATAAATGTCTTTGCCCTGAGGATGAACATGCTGTTCATGGTGCTCAAAGATATGAGCAGCAATCTTCTCAATGCGTTCATCATCGTGATAGAGGTTATCAATGTCGATGTTATGACGCTTGCAGTATTCCGGATCATCCAACTGCTCCGGATCGATGCCTTTTAAATGCTATCTACAGTTCCATCTCCAAAAGCGCTTGCAGTTGCTGCTCCGGCATATCCAGTGCAGCGGAAAGCTGCTGCAGCATTTCTGCACGGCCTTCAGAGCGACCCTCTGCACGGCCAACCGCACGACCCTACTGCAGCGCTTCTTCCCTGTACGTCTGCATTTCGATGTCGTACATGTTCTCGGTGTCATCCTCGAAGTAAACAACGAAACGCACGCCGCGGTTGCCGTCCGTAATCTCGATCATCTTCTGCACCTGAGACTGCACGCCCGAACTCTTTGGAGATCTTACAACATCTAAAGAAACGCTATTTGTAAGAGTGCAGCCCTGCTAAAAGCGTGTTGACCCCCACATAGGTAAAGATAACCGCCGCGAAGCCAAGCGTTGCGAAAATTGCCGATTTTCGGCCTCTGAGGCCCCTATTCAGGCGAAGGTGCAGGTAGATCGCATAAATGATCCAGGTGATGAGCGACCAGGTTTCCTTCGGGTCCCAGTTCCAGTACGTACCCCAGGCCCGCTTCGCCCAGATGGAGCCCGTGATGATACACAGAGTCAGAAACAGAAAGCCCAGGGAGACAGCCCGATACGAGATGAGGTCCAGCGTCTCCTCGTCCGGGAAATGCGACCGTGCGAAGGAACTGCCCTGCAGTCGTTCCTGAAACAGATATACCATGGAAACACCGAACGCTACGCCGAAGCCGCCGTAAGCGATAATGGCTGTAAACACATGAAAGCCCAGCCAGCTGCTCTGCAGCGCGGGCATCAGTGCATGGATCTCTTTGCTCTGCATGGCCGCATATCCGATGATCAGGAAAATGACCGGGGCAACAAAGCAGCCAAGCGCATTAAAATCATACTTTTTAACGAAGATCAGAAAGCACAAGGCGATCCCCCAGGCAAAAGCGGCAGCAAATTCGTATTGATTCGTCAGAGGCAGTCGCCCGGCATTCAGCCCTCGAGCCGTGATACAAACCGTGTGGAGCAGGAATCCCGCCAGCATCAGCCGATAGGCGATCCATCCTGCCCTTTCTTTTTTTGCCGTCACAAAAACAAAGTAACAGGCCGCCACGATCAGATAGATCACCAGCACCGCCATAAATGTGCTTGATTCAAGTTTCGTCAGCATGGAGCTCGCCGCCATGTTCTTCCTCCCCATATTCCGGTCTCCAGTAAAATGCCATAAAAATGCCGGCCAGCATGATGAGCGCCGCCAGCCCTACCAACTTTTCCGTAGGATCTCTTCGAATCACGATGA
This sequence comes from Bacillota bacterium, assembly GCA_017626845.1. Lineage (GTDB taxonomy): Bacteria > Bacillota > Clostridia > Peptostreptococcales > Anaerovoracaceae > RUG11894. The sequence goes on along the minus strand of JAGAHX010000078.1, from coordinate 6,889 downwards.
GCGTATACTCCGTGGGATCGCGGAATACGAAATCGTATTCGTTTACCCGTACCGGAATGTTCATTGCCGCATAATCCATTCCCTTGATCTCTCCATTGTAGCTGACGGTAAACAGGCTGCGGGGCTGGCGGAGAAGAGGCGTCCTGCTGTAGGGCTTTCCGGAGGCGTCCAGAGAAAAGTCCGGATAGAATTTATTGAAATACACCTGCAGAGAGGGTCTGTCGTCCGGGTAAGTCATCTCCCCTACGCAGACGATATCGCTGCGCTGCAGCACGCCGCCCTTATAGATATCGATCGTATTGGCCCACCCTGTGGAATCCTGAAACAGATCGTATCCGAAGGCGTTCATGGGATGATTAACGGATGCCTCGCCGGATATCTCCTGTCCGCTTCCGTCCGCTGCTGTCAACTTCGCAGTGTATTGCTCCACGGTAAAGTCGTCCCGCATCCGCACGTCAAAATCATCGATGCGAAGCCAGAGTCCGGTATCGGCGATAGGCTGCATGCTGCCCGGAATGCCGTAGACGGTATAGTCTTCACTCAAGATCTCTCCTGCAATAAATCCGAGGATGATGAGCAGCATGCCCAGATGGCACAGCCAGGAGCCGAAAGCGCCGGCGCGTTTTGACTTCGCCCTGCGCCAGTTCTCGATCGACACGGGCAGGCGCCGCACGCTGCACAGCAGCAAGTTCAGACACAGGATGCCGGCCGCTGCCCTCACCCACCAACTGCTGAAATAGGCCCTCGGTTCGCTCACCAGGCTGCCGGCAATGCAAACTCCGATGATGACCAGCAGCAGAAACATGCTGAACTTCATGCTGATAAAGAACCGTATGAAGTTGTGTCTCTTTTCCTGTTCCATAAAAGAAAGCCGGGCATCTGCCCGGCCGATCGTTCCCGCTTAGAGATAGGAAAGCGCCTGTCTGGCCAGGTCTTCCGCCTTGTCGAGGCACTGCCGCGACAATTTGCTGTTGTGAGCGCCTTCGCTGTTTTCCACGAACACGAAGTCCCAGTAGAATTGGGCGTCCCGGTCGAGAGACTTCACCAAAGCCAGCGTCGCCTCGTCCAGGGAACCCTCCGCAACCGCTTTCGCCAGTTTTGTATTGACCTCCACCAACAGCGCGGAGACTTCGTTTTCCCGACCCGTAATCTCCTCCTGAATCGCCGCTACTTCCGCCCTCAGATCCGCATGGCACAGGCTGCACTGATTCTGCAGCAGCGACGGGTTCTTCAACGGGCTGATAAGTTCGTGATCCACATAAGGCTGTGCCGTCTCTTCGTCGTAGTCGAAACTCATGTGACAGTCTGCGCAGGTATACATGCCCACGTGCTGACTGCCTTCTCCGTAAAAGGTCTCAAATTCCGGATGCTGGACCTTGATCATCCCTACTCCGGTGTTCTCGTTCGTATAATCCACAAATCCGACTGCGTTGTAGTGCGAAAGGATAGCCTCCGGAGTGATCCCGTTCAGATCCTGATACGGCACGTTGGTGGCATTCAGGTTTGAAGCATCCGTGTAATCCTTTTCGAAATAATACTCGATGTGACACTGCGCACAGGCAATGTCCGCCGCGTTTACATCGCCCGAGGCGATCTCATCGCTCATCGCTCGGTCCATATAATCGTGTACGATATGGATACTGCCGGGCTCGTTCGCATGACAGGTGTAGCAGCTGATCGGTTCACTCACCTGCGCATATGCCTCCTCAAAATCCATGCTGTAGGCATCGGTCCCCATGGCATTCACCATGACAGAAAAGTCCGGCGTCTTACAGGTAAGGCAGTTTGCCAGTTTATGAGGGCGCGTGGTCTCCGCAATATCGTCCAGCGTATAATTGTGGCCCACAGCTTCTGTGTAATCAAAAGAAAAACCCATACCCTGATACAGGATCTGGATATCCGGATTCGTTTCCGTATATTTAACGCGGCCGGCGGGATCGCCCATATTGTCTGCGTTCTTCATGTATGTCGCATATTCGTTTGGATAATAAGAAGCCCATTCCGCAGCAGTAACTACGCCGTTCTCCCGCTGCGCGGTAATATCCGGAACTTCCGGTACAGCGATCTCGGAGATCGCCGTTACGGCATTGGCCGCTACCCGTTGCTGATATTGGTAGTCTACGCTGTAACTCGCAAGGCTGCCGACAAAAATGCCGAGCAGGGCCAACGCTAAAGCAGGCCACAACAGTTTATTCTCAGAATTCATTCGCATGATAAAACTCCAATGCTCCAACTCTTTTTGCTCGAATATCCACAAATTCAGTATACAAGATTGTTACAAAAATGACAAGGACATATCCCGGATACGGGGAGCTCCATAAAAAGAGTCCCCGCGGCAAAGGGACTGCAGGGTTCGATTCCCTAATGAAAACAGTGGCTCAAAATATAGCTCTCCGCGCTATTCTAACCCACTGTCGTCAAAGGTGTCGTCAATTTATATACATTTTTGCGTACTGAGGTAATCACCAACCATCATATACGAAAGGAGAAAACCGCAGCAATTCTTCTTAATACAGGATGCTATTCTCATACAGTTCATGCGGCGCTATATCCTGTCCTTCTGCCCACTCTATTCCGTTCCCGCCGTCTATAACATGAACTGTCTTAAAGTACTCAGGGTTTTTCAGCATCCCGTACCAGCTTCCATCAGCATACGGAGATACATCGAACAATCGTTTCTCACCTGTTTCATAATGCAGCAGAATATGCATATTATTCTGTGGCTCTACATATAATACTTTTGGTTGAAGCATCAAATCACCTCATTTCAACGGATCGATCCTGAAAAACTGTTCACCGTTGCTCAAAAGCGTCCAGTTCGCTTCAAGATCCTCCTTATGGATCTCTATCCATGCTTCTAACAATTTCATTTTATTCTTCGGAATAGAACCCTCAATTACAGTTCCGTCCAAAGCAACGACGACTTCTTCACCGGAATACTCCGCATGAAGATGCGGCACTTTATGCTTTCCACTTTTTTCTTTATACATCCTGATGATAATTCCGTAAAATGTACTTAATACAGGCATAAATGTACTCCCTAATATTAGTCTTTTTTGTAGTTTATCATAATGCATGAGCAATATAAAGCGCAAATGCTCATGCACCAGCTGTCTGCCAATCGCAGACTTCGGCCAAATCGAAATCGGCATCTTCCACTGCTTTCGGAATCCGTGCCTTTAAGTGTCTTTTAAATCGATCCCCTCTATGATTATTGTACATGGAAAGTGAACTGTATCATGACCGTTTTTTAATCCAAAATGACAGATGGTATAACCGTGTTTAATCATTTAATGCTTTATCAATATTAATTGTTCTCATCGATACATTCATAGTTCGACTCCCGCACCGTGCGTCGCAAAAACAAAAAGGATGGGACAAGTCCATCCTTTTTATCTTTTGGTGAAGGCGGCGGGAATCGAACCCGCGTCCGAAAGCAACTCCACCCGGCTTTCTCCGAGCGCAGCCTATCGTTTCAATCTCGGGTTCCCAGACGCCGGTAGGCAGGTGAAAGGTCCCCCCAGTCCGAATTGCTCCCCCGAAGTCCGGACACCCTTCGACGGTTTCCTGCATAGTCGACGCCGGGATCTCAGCCTGCAGGCGAACCGAGGCCGACGCGCGGGCAGCTAACTAAGCTGCGAATGCGAAATTGTTTCTAGAATTATCGTTTCTTTTTAACGGGCTCTGTTTTACGCTGACTGGGCCAACAGCGGCTCGCTTACCTGACTTCACTACCCCCGTCGAAACCTTTACGCCCCCATAGGGGAAGGGTTGAGCCTTCCAACGCACCGATATTATAACACACCGGGTCGGATCCTGCCATTACAGGACTGTTACAGTTTTCTTTAGGGTCATCCAACAAAGAAAAATCCGATAACTTTGTGCAAACCCACTTGACTTTAACGCCTTAAAGAATTAAAATCTTGAACGTTGAAGTCTAACGACAACAGAAACAACTTGTTAAGATGCAATGGCATAGATTGCACCGGAAAGGAAAGACACATCATGAAAAAAACACTTGCCATCCTGTTGGCGCTGGCGATGGTATTCGCCATGGCAGCCTGCTCCAGTTCCGAAGAACCCGCAGCGGAACCTGCAGAAGAAGGTTCTGCAGAAGCTGCATCCTATAACGTAGGCATTATCCAGCTGGTAGAACACCCCGCTCTGGATGCTGCCACCCAGGGCTTTAAAGATGCACTCACCGAAAAGTTCGGCGATGCCGTCTCCTTCGATGAAAACAACGCCCAGGGCGACTCCGCCAACTGCGCGACCATCGCAAACTCCCTGGTCTCCGCCAATGTAGACCTCATCCTGGCCAATGCCACGGCACCGCTGCAGGCTGCCGCCGCTGCCACCAGCGAGATCCCCATCCTGGGAACCTCCATCACTGACTTCGCCTCCGCGCTGGATATCGACGGCTGGACGGGAAGCACCGGACGCAACATCTCCGGCACCTCCGACCTGGCTCCTCTGGACGGGCAGGCGCAGATCCTCAGCGAACTGTTCCCGGCTGCGGACTATCCCAACGTAGGCATCATCTACTGCTCCGCTGAAGCCAACTCCATCTATCAGGCGACCGTCATCACCGGCTACTTGGAAGATCTGGGATACACCGTCAGCGAATACACCTTTGCAGACTCCAACGACATCGCATCCGTCGTTACCAACGCCTGCAGCGCCTGCGACGTTCTGTACGTTCCCACCGACAATACCGCGGCAAACAACACGGCTGCCATCGATAACGTAGCCGTTCCCGCCGGCGTGCCCATCGTTGCCGGAGAAGAAGGCATCTGCGCTGGCTGCGGCGTAGCGACTCTGTCCATCGACTACTACGACCTCGGACATGCCGCCGGCGAAATGGCCGTAGAGATCCTGGCCAACGGCGCCGATATCTCCACCATGCCGGTCCAGTTCGCACCTGCCTTCACGAAGGAATACGACGCAGCCCGCTGCGAAGCGCTGGGCATCGAGATCCCTGCTGACTACACCGCTATCGGAGAATAAGACTCATGAACATCCTGTCCCTGCTGAACGCACTGCCCGGTGCCTGCGCCCAGGGAATCATCTGGGGCATTATGGCCATCGGCGTGTACATCACCTATAAAGTGCTGGACATCGCAGACCTTACGGTGGACGGCACCATGGCAATGGGCGGCGCTGTCTGCGTCATCCTGATGACCAACGGCTGCAACGTCTGGATCGCACTGCTGGCGGCTTTTATCGCAGGCCTTCTGGCCGGCCTGGTCACCGGTGTATTCCACACCTTTATGGGGATCCCGGTCATCCTGGCCGGTATCCTGACGCAGCTCGGCCTGTACTCCATCAACCTGCGCATTTTGGGTTACGGCACAAAGGCTGGCACGGCCAGCAACCTCACCATCTCCGTGGATAAATACGACCTGCTGGTTTCCCTGCGCAACGTGCGGGAAGCAGGGCTCCAAAATCCCATCTTCGTCTCCGCGATCTTCCTGGCGGTCCTCATCGGGATCATGTACTGGTTCTTCGGGACCGAGCTGGGATGCGGCATCCGGGCGACCGGCGCCAATCCGGGCATGAGCCGGGCACAGGGCATCAACACCGATTTCAACAAAGTCCTGGGCCTGATGCTCTCCAACGGCATCGTTGCCCTGTCCTCTGCCCTCTTTGCCCAGTATCAGGGCTTTGCGGACGTCAACATGGGCAGAGGCGCCATCGTCATCGGCCTGGCCGCTGTCATCATTGGCGAAGTGATCTTCGGCAAGATCTGCCAGAACTTCGCGTTTAAGCTGCTGGCCGTTGCCTTCGGCTCCATCATCTACTATCTGGTGATCCAGCTGGTGCTCTGGCTGGGCTTAAACACCTCGGACCTGAAGCTGCTGTCCGCGCTCATCGTCGCCGTCTTCCTGGGGGTCCCCCACTGGAAGGCTTCGCTGGCGCGGAAGTACGTGAAGGGAGGCGGAGAACATGCTTGATCTGCTGAATATCTACAAGACCTTCAATCCCGGCACGGTGAACGAAAAGAAAGCCCTTAACGGCGTGGAGCTCCACCTGAAGGAAGGCGATTTCGTCACCGTCATCGGCTCCAACGGCGCGGGCAAATCCACGACGCTGAATGCGATTGCCGGCGTCTGGCCCGTGGACAGCGGCAAGATTCTAATCGACGGCACCGACGTAACGGGCCTTCCGGAGCACAGGAGAGCCGCCTATCTGGGCCGCGTGTTCCAGGACCCCATGACCGGCACGGCAGCCACCATGGAGATCCAGGAGAATCTGGCGCTGGCAAAGCGCCGAGGCCAGCGGCGCATGGTCTATCGTCCCGGTATTACCCGCCAGGAAAAGGAGGAATTCCGGGAGCTGCTCTCCACGCTGCATTTAGGCCTGGAGGACCGCATGACGGCGAAAGTCGGGCTGCTCTCCGGCGGTCAGCGGCAGGCCCTTACCCTGCTGATGGCGACCCTGAGCAAGCCGAAGATCCTGTTGCTGGACGAACACACGGCAGCGCTGGACCCCAAGACGGCGGAGAAGGTGCTGGAAGCCACCGACCGTATCATCGCGGAAAACCATCTGACGGCCTTTATGGTGACCCACAACATGAAAGACGCCATTGCCCACGGCAACCGTCTCATCATGATGAATGAGGGACGCATCATCCTGGAGGTCGGCGGAGAAGAGAAACAGAAGCTGACGAAGCACGATCTGATGGAAAAGTTTGCGGAAGTATCCGGAGACTCGCTGGAAAGCGATCAGGTGCTCCTCTCCTAAAGAAAGCAATCATAACCACGCGTTGAACGCGTGGTTTGGACAGCCCCTGCAAGGGGCTATCTCTTGTGGTAGCCCCTCAAGGGGCATCGAATAACCTAACAACCACAGTTTTATTACTGGCAGCCCCCTTCTCGGGGGCTGTTTTGTT